>JBAZJT010000005.1 GCA_041651175.1 Elusimicrobiales bacterium
TGGAGTATGCGCCGGAACACGGAGAAAGAAAGAAGCAGTTATTGAGAATGGACGCGGAACAACAGCAGCTTTACAACATTATCCGTCAATAACCACTGGGTGTCCCGTTGGCGAAGTCAGGAGGCGATTCCCCCGAATCCGCCGCCGGACAAGTGAACTCGTAACAAGGGAATTTTTTTATCTGCGGAAATCCGCGTAAATGCATCCGTGTGACAAGGAAATCCTAAAACAGCTTAAGCAGGGCAAAGCCCCGAAGGAAGTTGCCTATGAGATGGACTTAACATCGGTGTGTGTGGTCTATGATATCATGAGATGGGAAAAAACAGATTTACGGAATAAAACCTGATGGAATGCATGAAGAATCAATAATATAAATCGATCTGGAAATAGCCTTTGGAATTTTTGTTTCGAAATCTCTATGCAACACACAAAAAGAACCTTCAGCCTGTGCTATCCCTTCAGAATCGATTTTTAACATTTGCCCGCGAGACACCAATACCCCACCTATGCCATACCCATTACGCCGATAATATGCTGTAAGCAACGAAGCAGCGGACAATGCATCATTGTAAGGTTGTAATTGCGAATTGAACTGCGCATCCTTATACCCCAAATAAATAAGGCCATGCAAACTAGGCACAATATTTGCTCTATCCAGCGATGTTTCACCAATAGAAAAATTGGTACTAGTCATATCAACAGAAATGATGCACGGGTCATAGCTAGGTGATGCCGCTGGGGCAACCTTTTTTACTTTTTCTTTTATAGCATCTACTACCAAGTCCCGCTCTGACTTTATGGCAAGGGGTTCCTTCCTTGTCGCTTCAATATAGTATTTATTACCACCCCCGGCATCGAATTCTATATCTGGAGCTTTTGCTTGTCCAGCAGCAGACCCAAGAAGCTTTGGGGTATACCCGGCTAAAAGCAGTTGGCTGGAGACACCAAACATATGATGCAAATCTAATATCGTTTTCACGGAAGGATTTTGTATAAACACTGCATCCAACTCGTTACGAAAATTCTTTTCGATATTCGCACGTTTGGCCTTGAAGATGGCGGCCCCAATATCTCCGATAACCATGCCGAGTATAAGCTTATGCTGCGTCAGCCATATACCCATATCCCAATGCTCTGAGAGTGTCTTAAGACAATGTCCAAATGGAAGATATATGGGAGATGTCGCAGAATTGTGCCAACTTGTTGTTAATTGGCTCCAATCAGCCAAAAAAGATGGCTGCTGTTTTAAGCCGCCTTTATCTAAATAACCCCAAGCTTTTTTCAAATTTTTTCCAATTATTACTGGGTCAAACGTAGTATAGGAATGGTCGACCAATGAAACAAATTTACGCGCCCACGATGCGACACGAACACCGTTTTCTCGTTCATCGTAAAGTATCTGGTTTAAAAAACGGACTCCGGCAAAATAATAATCAATTGCAGGCTGTCTAGGATTACTTTTGAGAAGTTGATAATTTGCGCTAGGCATGACTTCTACCACAATACGGTTTTATCATCCCTGCTGAATTCGGAGCCGTTCATTTTGCGGGTATAGCGGCGGATTTTGGCTATTGCCGCGCGGATGTCGTCTAAATAAAGCTTTGTGTCCCGCGTCATGCTATGTATCTGACCTCACCAAGGACGGAGCGTCGCGCTGCCGGTTTAAGCGCGGCGGAGGTGGACAGGTCCACCCTGCGTTTCAGAACGGATTTTATATAGCTATTCGTGCGCGCGAAATGGAACAGCCCCACCGGAACGGAAAAAGACACCAGTATGTCAATATCGCTTTTCGCCGTCTGGCTGCCGCGCGCGAATGAGCCGAAAACGCCTATTCGTTTAACATGATACCTGGCGCGCAAAATGTCCATCCGCGCGCGAAGCGCGGTTTCCACATCCGCATAATTTCGGCTTGCCATGACAAATTCTTTATAGCATTTTGCAGCGGATTATCCCAACGCCGTATTGCCGCTTCGCGGATAAATCCGCGAATTGCCACGCGGATTGTAACGGGGCGGAGTTGTTAATCTGCGTCAATCTGCGTAATCTGCGGGTTATCTGCGGTGAAATGCTGTTTCGTCAGAGAACCCGCTTGATGGTTTCTGCGGGCGGGGGAACTGAAAGCATGGGCCACACGCGGCAACGCCGGTTTTGCTTTTTCCGCCGCGCAAGCTGCGCCCGTTTGCTCATTCAACGTTGACGCGGCTGCGGTTAAACGCAGATAACCAGCAGATTACGCATATTTCCGCAGATAAATCGGAATTTCCCTGATAGAACAGCAACCATTGAGGGAGGGGATTTCTGCTGTCCAACTGCAGGTTAATACTCCCGGTAGGGGCCGCGCAGTTTGCCGGTTATGCGGCCCAAGGGGAGAAATATTATCCGCTCGCCGCGGTCGTTTTTCCAGGTCGCGCCGTCAAGGGAGGCGTCCCTGTTGTCGCCCAGCACGAATACGCTGTCCGGCGGCACGGCAACTGCGGGCATGTCGTCGCCGGCAAGACGCTCGTTCAGGCGGATGTGCTGGGCATACGGCTCGTATAGCTCCTTCCCGTTGAGGAAAACTTTTTTCGCTTTTATCTCCACCGTGTCCCCGCCCACGGCTATCACCCGCTTGACGGATTCATGCCCGGCCACTTCCGGCAGGTAAAACGACACTATCTCGCCCCGGCGGGGCGGGCGCAGCCGCAGGGTTACCTTGTCCAGGAAGAAATCGGCGCCGGTGTGCAGGGTGGGCTCCATGGAGCCGCTGGCGATATAGATGGTCTCAAAAACAAACAACCGCGCGGCCAGCGCCGCAAGCGCGGCGCAGGCGGCTATCGCGGCAAGCCTTTTCATGGGGGGGAAAATCAGAAAGTCTCGTCTACAACCTTGGCGATTTCTTCCACAGTGGTCATACCGTCATGGCATTTTTCCAGCCCGTCCAAAAGCAGCGTTTTCATGCCGGTGGAAAGCGCGCATTTGCGCATTTCGGCCACGTCCACGCTGCCTTTGGCGACTATGAAGTTGCGCATAAGGTCGTTGGGGATAAGCAGTTCAAAAAGCCCAGTGCGGCTTCTGTAGCCGCTGTTATGGCAGGCGGGGCAGCCGCGCCCCTTCACGAAGCGCCCGCCGGGACGGTTTATTATCTCCATCACGGCTTTGGTATAGACCGGGTCGTTGCGCTTTAGCAGTGTGTGTATCAGATTGATGTCCGGCGGCACGGGCTGGGCGCAGTCCGGGCAGACCTTGCGCACCAGCCGCTGCGACAGCACGCCGATAAGCGAACTGGCGATGATATACGATTCTATCCCCATGCCCAGCAGCCGGTGGATTACCCCCGTGGTAGAGGAGGCATGCACCGTGGAAAATATCAGATGCCCGGTCATCGCCGCGCGGAAGGCGATTTCCGCCGTCTCGTTGTCGCGGATTTCGCCCAGCATGACCACGTTGGGGTCCTGGCGCAGTATGGTGCGCAGCCCCTCGGCGAAAGTAAATCCGGTTTTGACGTTTATCTGCGAATGGCACACGCGCGGAAGAACGTATTCCACCGGGTCTTCCAGCGTCATTATGTTGATTTCCTCGTTGCGGCGGGCATTGAGAATGGAGCAAAGCGAGGTGGTTTTTCCGCAGCCGGTAAGCCCGCCGACTATGAACATGCCGCTGGGCGCGTAGGTAAGCGCGCGCACCCTGGTGAGCATGTCCGGCATAAAACCCAGCGCGTTGAGATTGAGCGTGTTCTGGCCCATGTCCAGCACGCGCAGCACGAGCTTTTCGCCGAATATGGTCGGAAAAGAGGAAAGCCGGAACTGCACCAGATGCCCGTCCACGTTGACCTGGAATCTGCCGTCTTCCGGCGTATATGTGGTGGTGGCCTGGGGGGAGAAATCCGCCATCACGCGGATGCGCGCGGTTATGGGAAACTCGCGCTTGGGGTAGACCAGCATGTCCTTTAGCTGGCCGTCCAGCCGGAAACGGAGGTTTACCACCGTGTCGGAAGGGTCAAAATGCACGTCGCTTACGCCTTCCTTGACGGCATAGCCCAGAATCAGGGCTGCCAGCCTTGCGGCAAGCTCGTTGACGTCTATGCTGCCACGCTGCTGCACCACGGAGGAGAACAGCTTCACCAGCGACGGATCGCCGGAAATTCTGACACCCTGCTGTTCAACCGCCCTGCTTCCGAATGACATAAGCATCCTCCGCCACCGCCGCGAAATGCTATCTCAGAGCCTGTTCTATGCGGCGGATAAGCTCGCTGGTGGTTACCGGTTTGGCTATGAAACTGCGCCCCGCTATGGTGCCGCCGGCAGCGCTGACCTGCCCCTTGTCGGCCAGCGCGGTAAGGAATATGACCGGAATGCGGTCCGTGTCCGGGGTTTCCAGCAGCTTTTCGGCCACATCGGAACCCTCCATGTGGGGCATCATCAAATCCAGAAGTATCAAATCGGGCTTGTACGAGTGAGCGCGCACGATGCCGTCCCGGGGATCGGTGGCGAAATCAACTTCGTAGATGCCGGTGCTTTCCAGATTGAGCTTGACCAGCCGGCAGAGCGTTTCCTCGTCGTCTATCATCAGTAT
Organism: Elusimicrobiales bacterium; assembly: GCA_041651175.1. NCBI lineage: Bacteria > Pseudomonadati > Elusimicrobiota > Elusimicrobia > Elusimicrobiales > Elusimicrobiales bacterium. Next base: position 4,552 of record JBAZJT010000005.1, read on the forward strand.
TTTCTTTTTGGTCTGCATAAACCGTCCCGCGGCGGAAAATTGCCATAACGCCAGGCACGCCCGCCCGCCTGTACTATATTAGGAAATATGTCGGCGGATTTCCACATGGTTTCAACGTTTGCCGGTCAGTCTATGTAGCTCACGACTCCCTCCCTTCTCGGCAGCGGTTTGGGATGCGCCGCGGCTTTGTAGCCCAGCGTTACGAAATAATCCGGCTCATAGCCCGCGGGCAGTTGCAGCCTTGCCGCCAGGTCCGCGCCTTCCGGGGTTTTCAGCACATACCGCGCCAGGCCTATCCAGCAGGAGCCTATGTCCAGACTCTCTGCGGCGAGCAGCATGTTCTGTATGGCCGCGCACACGTCGGCCTGCGGGCTTACCGCGTCTTTTCTGTATGAAACCGCTATCACCGCCGGGGCATTGTAAAACACATGGAACTCCGGGTTTTTGCCCATGGCGGACATCCAGTCCTGCGGCTGCTTCGCCATCCATTCCTTTGTCCTGGAGCTGAGGAGGTCTATAAGCGCCCTGTTGCGGATGACGGTGAAATGCCAGGGCTGGTCGTTATGCCCGCTGGGGGCATAGGCCGCGGCCTCCAGTATGGCGTCAAGATGCTCTTTTATGAGCGGCTCCGTCTTGTATTTCCTGACGCTGCGGCGGTTTTTGATGTTCTCAATGACCGGGTTCATTTTTGTCCTCCGGCGGGAAGTTCGCCAAGCTCCGCCAGCGCCTCTTTAAGCGCGGCATCATGCTTATGGCCCTCAAGCCCGGAAAGCAGGCTGTAAACGCAGGGCACCACAAGCAGGGTAAGCAGCGTTGAAAGTATCACGCCGCCGATGACTACAATGGCCATCGGGATGCGCGTTTCCGCCCCGGCGCCAAGCCCCAGCGCGGGGGGGAGGGCGGCGGTTACGGTGGCGACCGATGTCATAAGTATGGGCCGCAGCCGGATGGGGCAGGCCTCCAGCAGCGCGGCGCGCACATCCATGCCCTCCCGCCTTTTCAGGTTTGTGAAATCCACAAGCAGTATGGAGTTTTTCTTGACTATGCCCATGAGCAGTATTATGCCTATCATGCTGTATATGTTAAGCGTCCGCCCGGATATCGCCAGCGCCAGAAACGCGCCCGTAACGCTGAAAGGCAGCGCCATCAGCACCGTTACCGGATGGAGAAAGCTGTTGAACTGCGACGCCAGCACCATATACGCCACGAAAATCCCCAAAGCCAGCGCGACAGCCAGGCTGTCAAACGATTCCCTGAAAGTGGCCGAGCTGCCGGACATCACGGCGCGGTAGCCGTCCGGCAAAATCTGTCCGGCTATTTTTTCAACTTCGGACAGCGCCTCCGCCTGCGAAGACCCGGGCGCGGGATTGGCGTAAATTGAAATCGCGCGCTCCCTGTTCCTGCGTGATATGGACTGGAGCGAGGGCTTTGTTTCTATGTGAACGACGTCGGAAAGCCGTATGACCTCTCCGTGATTGTTGCGCACCCAGATTTTCTTTATATCCTGGGCGTTTTCGCGGTTCTTGTCCATGACGCGCAGCCGTATGTCGTAGCGCTTGCCGTTTTTGGTGAACTTGCCCACCCGCACGCCGCCCACCATGGCATTGACCGAATCCGCTATGGAGGCGATGCTTACGCCGCGCGCCGCCGCCTTCTCGCGGTCGGGGATGACGCGGGCCTCCGGCATTCCTTCCAGATAATCCGTATCCACATCCAGCATTTTGCCGGAGGCGGTCATCCGGTCCATGAACTGCCGGCTGAAACCGGCCAGCCTGTTCCAGTCGGGGCCGCGTATGGTGAACTCCACCGGAAAACCGCGCTGCGCCGTGAAACCCGCAAGCGAGGGGTCCTGTATCACTGCGCGCTGCATTCCGGGGATTTTTGAGATATCCTTGCGCGCAAGGCGCATCAAATCCTGCTGTGTGGGCCTTTTGCCGCCGGGCGAAAGCGGCTCGCGCCGGTCATAGGGTTTGACGTTAAGCATAAGCGCGCCGGTGTTGACCTGGCTGCCGCCGGGCCCGCCGCCGGCAGTGGCCAGATAGCTGTCCGCAAACTGCCGCTTCATAACCCATTGCTGCACGCGCTGCAAAACGCCGGCGGTGTAATCCAGCGAGGAGCCTATCGGCGTCTGTATCCTGACCATGAACCGGCTCTGGTCCTGCGGCGGCACAAATTCCTTTTTGATTTTGGACAGCGCGGTAAGCGAACCGGCGAATATCAGCGTGGTTGTCAGGACCACCTTCCAGCGGTGATTAAGCGCCGCCGTCAGAACCGCGCGGTAGCCGCCGCGCAGCAGGGAAAGGAGCCCGTCCGTCCGCCTGGCCAGCCAGGAGGAGCGCTCCGTCTCCAGAAACTGCGAGCAGCGCATAGGCGTCAGCGTCAGCGCCTCCAGCAGGGAAAGCATCACGGCCGCCGTCATCGTAACCCCGAACTGGTAGAAAAATTTGCCTATTATCCCCTGCATGAATATAACCGGCACGAATATCGCCAGAATGGCTATGGACGCGGCCACCGCCGCCGAGGTGATTTCCCGCGATCCCAGTATGGCCGAGCGCACCCTTCCCTGTCCCATCTCGTTGTGGCGGACTATATTTTCCAGCACCATGATGGCGTCGTCCACCACAATGCCTATGGCAAGCGACAGGCCCAGCATCGTGAAGGTGTTGATGGTGAACCCCATGAAATACAGCACTATGAACGCGCCCACTATGGAGGTGGGTATGGCAAGAAGCACGTTCAGGGTGGAGGTCCAGGAGCCCAGAAACAGCCAGCACACAAGAGATGTCAGTATCGCCGAGAGTATGAGGGTGAATGTAAGCTCATGCGTTGAATCCTCTATAAAACGGGTGGAGTCGTTTAGCACCTGTATTTTCATTCCGGCGGGGAGGGTTTTCTGCACCTCGGCCAGTCTGGCCTTCACCGCGCGCGCCACGGCCACCGCATTGGAGCCGCGCTGCTTGAGTATTCCCATTCCCACCGCCGGCGTGTCGCCCCAGGAGCGCGCGACGCGCCGTATATCGTTGAGGCCGTCCTCCACCTGCGCAACGTCCTTTATGCGGAAAGTCTTCCAGATCGGCGCGCCGCTGCGCGAGGGGATGACTATATCGGCAAACTCCTGCGGCGTGGCGGCCTCGCCCATGACGCGCACGTTCACCTCGCGCTTGTCGGGGGTGTCTATGTAGCCGGCGGGGGTTTCCTGATGCTCAAGCGAGACGGCGGCTATTATGTCGCTGACGGTAAGCTGGCGCTGGTCCATCTTGTCGGCGTCGGCCCAGATGCGCAGGTTGGGGTCAATGTAACCGCCCATGTTCACGTCGCCCACGCCGGCCACGGTGGTTATCTGGTCCTTGAGATAATCGCTGGTATAGGCCATCAGGTCTTTAAGCGGCCTGTTGCCGGTAAGGGCCACCCAGAGTATCGGCTGGTCCTCCGGGTTGGTTTTGGTTACGACGGGGGGGTCCATCTCGTGCGGGAGATTTTTCTGCGCCTGCGAAAGCTTGGACTGCACCTCCTGCATGGCCACGTCTATATCGCGATCCAGGTTGAACTCTATGGTAACCGACGCCTGCCCCTGCCGCGAAACCGATGAAACTTCCTTTATTCCCTGTATACCCATCACCGCGTCTTCAACGATGTCCACCACCTGGGTTTCCATCACCTCGGGCGCGGCGCCTTCCAGAGTGAGCGAGACGTTTATGACGGGGAAATCCACATCCGGCAGCTGGCTTATGCCCATGCGGCCAAAACCGATTGCGCCGAAGGCGATCAGCCCTATCATCAGCATCCACGCGAACACGTGGTTTTTTATGGAGACGTCGGACAGCGTCATTTCATTCCTGCGGCCACTTCAAGCCGGATTTTGGCAAGCACGGCGGCGGCCTTGGCGGCTTCAAGCTGCAGCCGCGTATCCTCCGCCGAAGACTGGGCGCTCAGGACATCCAGATTTGTAACCAGGCCCAGCCGGTAATCGTCCTCCTGCGCCTTGCTGTTGGCCCTGGCTGCGGAGAATGCGGCCTCCAGCGCGCGCGCCTGATGCAGCGCGGACGCCAGCCCGTCATAGGCGGACTGCACGTCGGTATACGCCTGCCGCATGGCCAGCGTAAGCCCCAGCCGCGCAGAACGCGCCGCGGACTGCGCCGCTTTAACCTGCGCGTCAACGGAACCGGCCAGATACAAAGGCAGGGAAAACGAAAAAGCCGCGTCCCAGTACACATGCTCGGCGGAGCCGGAGGGCCGCTCCAGATAATAGTTGGCGTCCACAGCGGCGGACGGCAGCTTCTGGCGGGACTGGCTGTCGGCAAAAATATCCGCCGCCTCTATGTTCCTGCGCTGCTGCTCCGCGTCCGGGCGCAGGACGCAGGCCGCCAGATAGGGTTTTATGTCCGCATGCTCCGGCTGGGGCATGGACTGGACTTTCGCGTCCGACTCCAGCCCGGTCAGGAAGCGGAACGTCCACTGGTAAACGCGCGCGCTGCCAAGCGCCTGGGCCAGCTGCGCCTCGTTTAGCGCAAGCTGGGACCGCGCCGCCATGACCTCGCTGGCGCGGGAACGGCCTATCTTTTCCCGCGCGGAAAGCTCCGTTATCCGGGAACGGGTTAACTCAATCTGCGCGCGCCGTATCTCCAGTTCCTGCGCGGAAAACAGCAAATTCATGTACGCCTGGGCCGTGTCCTGATAAAGAAGCTGCCTGGCCCGCTCGTATGCCTGCCTGGCCGCGCCTGCCTGCGTTTTGGCGGACTTGACGGACAGCATGTCGCGCATCCCCGAATAAAGCGCATGATGCAGGTTGAATCCGTACTGCGGCTTGGTGGAAGCCATGGGGCCGCTCACATCCGCCGCGCCCGGAGTGTCCTGCCATATCTGCGTGCCGAACAGCGAGACACGGGGGCGCAGATTGGCCTCCATCTCGGCTATTTTCGCTTCCAGCCCGGCGGCGGTCTCGCCCTGCTGCGCCAGCGTTTCGCTTCTTGCCAGCGACATTGAAAATGCCTGCTCCAGCGACAGCGCCTCCCCGTCCGCGGCGAAAGCCGCGCCGGAGAGGCATATAAAAACCGACGCGAAAAAGACCCTCATCTTTTATTCCTCATGCCGTCCAGAAAAAGCGCTATTATCCTGTCCACGCGGTATTTCAGCGAAAGCCGCCTGCCTGTGATGATGCGGTGCATTGTCCCGCTGCGACACAGGCCGAACAGAAGCGAGGCCTCGTAGCGCGCGTCGCGGGATTTTACAAGCCCGCCCGCGGCGCATAATTTGATGATGCGCGTCATCCTGTCCAGATTGGCCGAAATCCTGCCCGCGAAACGCCCGTAACACTTGAAATTCGTCAGCTTGCCGCTGGCCAGCGCGGCGGTGAAATCCCGGTTGCTGTCAAAATGCCCGACGACGGTTTCCACCGTGCAGCGCAGCAGCTCCTCCGGAGGAAGCCCGGCGGCGCACAACTCGCCCAGCCTGCCGCCCAGCTCCTCGTAAAGGCTTTCAAACACGGCAAGCACAAGCTCGTCCTTGTTCTCGAAATAAAGAAACAGCGTGCCTTTGGCTATTTTGGCCCCGCGGGCGACCTCGTCAAGCTGCACGTCGCCAAAGCCGCGCCTTACCATAAGCCGCCGCGCCGCGGCCAGTATGGCCCCGCGCTTTGCGGTCTTGATGACTGACCGGTTAGTCATAATTTCATTATACCACGGCTTTGCGCCGTTGCGGAAAATGGTATCATGGCCCTGTTTCCGGCAAACCGCTGGAGGTGCTGTCATGGAACTGGAACTGAGCTTTCCCGGAGGAAAACAGGTGTCCGCCCGAGTGAGAGGGCATAGCATACTTTCCGACCAGCCGCAGGACAATGGCGGGCAGGACGCGGCCCCCACTCCGCTGGAGCTGTTTGCCGCCTCGCTGGCCAGCTGCTCTTCGCTGTATGCCGTGGCCTTTTTGCAGAGAAAGGGCATAGACACAACCGGAGTATCGGCGCGGGCCACGGCGGTCCGCGACGAACAGACCCATCTTATAACCAAATTCACACTGGAGTTCTCGCTGCCCCCCGGATTTTCGGAGGAGCTTAAGGCCCAGATGGTGCGGGCCGCCCAGGGCTGCCTCGTGGCAAAACATTTCGAGAAGCCGCCGGTTATTGAGGTGAAGTAACCATCTTGTCGCGCGAGAAACCGGACAGCAGCCGGAAAGTCAGGAAATAAAAACAGGGGTGCAGCAGCTTGCCGTCCGGCTGGCGGCGGTTGCCCATCTGGTCCATCGCCAGGTGCAGTCCGGCCCCTATAAGGATTCCGTGCGACACCGGCTCCGCCGGCAGGCGCAGCAGCGCCAGCGCCGCCCCCGCGATGTACAACTCATAGGAATGCAGCAGCAGGGTAACCCGTTTCCAGCGCGCGTCGTCGCACCAGGAAAAAAAGCCGGAGAGGCTTATTTTCTCGCCGGAAAACGCCAGGAAGTCGGCTATGTGGTCCACATCCCAGAATATGCCGCTTGCAAGGCAGGAGACGGCCAGCGGCGCGGATTTGGTCCACATGTAAATCCCGCCGGCGGCGGCTGCGGACGCTGCCGCGTGATAAGATGTTTTCATGCCGGGATTTAATATACAATTTTTGCCAGAGGTGCATTTATGGAAAAACAGCTTTTCGCGAAAATAGATTCCTTCACCGAGTACGCGGCGGAGCTTCAGTCCGGGCTTACCGCCATCCCCGCGGTCTCGCCGGATTCCGGCGGGGAGGGGGAACTCGCCAAGACCGAATACCTTGAGAGGGAAATCAGAAAACTTAAATTTGACGAGTTCCTGCGCGTGGACGCGCCGGACCCGCGCGCCAAAGGCGGCGTGCGCCCCAATCTCATAGCCCGCTACAGGGGCCAAAGCTCCGCCAGAACCATCTGGATAATGGCGCATACCGACATAGTGCCTCCGGGCGAGCTGTCGCTGTGGAGCGGCGACCCCTACACCATGCGCCGCGAAGGCGACAAAATAACCGGACGCGGCGTGGAGGACAACCAGCAGGCGATAGTCTCCGCCGTGGTGCTGGCGCGCGCGATGATGGAGCTTGGCCTCCGCCCCGCCTGCGACCTGGCGCTGCTGTTTAACGCCGACGAGGAAACCAGCAGCAAATACGGCGTGGAATACGTCCTCAAAACAAGGCCGGAGCTTTTCGGCAAAAACGACGTTTTCATAGTTCCCGACGCCGGCGCGCCGGACAGCAGCCTGGTGGAAGTGGCCGAAAAATCCATACTCTGGCTCAAGATAAAAACCACGGGAAAGCAATGCCACGCCTCCACCCCGGACGCGGGCATAAACGCCTTCGCAGCGGGCAGCGAAATGGCGTTCAGGCTAAGCTCGCTCTACCGCAAATTCAATGGCAAGGACAAGCTGTTCGCCCCCAAATGTAGCACTTTCGAGCCGACCAAAAAAGAAGCCAACGTCCCCAACGTAAACACCATCCCCGGCGACGACGTCTTCTATCTGGACTGCCGCGTCCTGCCGGAATACGATCTGGACAAGGTGCTGGCCGAAATCCGCCGCATAGCCGACTCCGTGGAAAAGCGGCGCGGAGTCGCCATCTCGATGGAAACGGTGCAGCGCTCGCAGGCCGCGCCCGCCACGCCGCCGGACTGCGAAATAGCCAAGCTTGTGGTGGAAGGCGTCAAAAAAGTCCACGGCGCAAAGCCCAGGCCCACCGGCATAGGCGGCGGCACGGTAGCCGCGCCGCTGCGCCGGCTGGGATTTCATGTGGTGGTTTACTCAAGGCTGGTGGAGAACGCGCACATGCCGGACGAGTACAGCCTTCTCTCCAACCTGCTGGGCGACGCGAAGGTTTTCGCCCATGCGGCGCTGCACATTCAGCCGTAACACGCCGTCCGCGTTCCGCGCGCGAAATCACTGCGCTTTCCTGCACTGGCATGGGCCTTCCGGCCCATGCGGGGAAAGCCGCTTTGCGCATAAAATATTAAACAGGCTTGCGCCCGCCACGCTTCCCTTGCGAAATGCGTTCTACGGAGAAGGGTTGATGGCTGTCCTCATAAAAAAAACAATAGCGCTGTTCATGGTCTCCGTTTTTTTTCTGCCGGAGGCATTTCCCAGCGACAAATTCCGCTGCAAGGCCCCTTCCACAACCGTCCCGGACAGCGCGAAATCGCTGCGGGATGAACTGAACAGACGCTGGTATGACAGCAAACTGCCTGATTTTCTGGAAAAGCGAAGAAATGAGGAGGCAGTTTTCGCCGGGCCGGAGCTTCCCGCGGAAGAGTATCGCGGCATTTTGCAATCCGACGGCGCAAAACCCGCCGGAAAAATCTCGGAACTGATTGATGCGCGGAAATACTCGTCGCTGCAGCATCAGATGCAAGCAAAATGGCTTGCCGCCGTGCTGCGCGAGGGCCGATTGCTGCCAAGATCGGGAAGCTACTGGAACAACAGCGAGGGCGACTCCCTGCCGGGGGTATATCTTGAACTGCACCGGCATGACGCCCCGAAACCTTTCGCCTGGGGCGACGTGGAGCTGCGCTTTGATTTCTCGCTCCTTGACCGCGGAGATTATCTTATAAACCCTTTCTGGGATTACGGGACATACACTCCGCTGTCGGCAAGCCCGGCGGCCAGCCCCGGCAGAACAGCCTATTATATACAGCATTACCTGCTGCAAAAAGACGAGAATGAGATTGTTTTCACAAATCCCGTGCCGCTTGAAAAGCTTCTAATAATCGTGGTGCCGGCGGGCAGGCGCAAACAGATATTGCAGGTATTGGAAAAAGAGAATATCAGATGTCCCCGCGCCGGCGGATGGGCGGCCATGATTGAAGAGCGCAACTAATATTTCTGAAGCAGGTTCAGGAACTGCCGGTCCAGCTTGTGGCCTTCAAAATCCTCGTAATGCACATCGGAACGGTTGCTGTCCAGTATTCCAAAATCGCCGCGGAACTGCCACAGTGCCCAGCCCCAGCCTGCATCCTGCCAGTTGGCAAGGGAATCTTCCGCCCAGCGCAAAACGACATCATGAGGGGTTTTGCTGATGACTCCCCATTCGCCCACCATCACGCCCACCCCCTGCCGCTGCGCCTCCACCCAGGGCGCTACGCATTTCACCCAAAGCCGGTTGCGCCCGTCGTTTTTAAGCCCGGTAAACGGCGGGTGGCGGCCTGGCTTGTAACCGAAAGGCCGGGGTTTACGCGCTGGATTAAGATCCATTTCAATGACATCCTCTGCCGCGCCTGCGCGGGAAAAACCCATCTCGCTTATCTCCAGCCAGCCGGAAACCGCGCGCAGCCGCACATGCCCGGCTCCGGCTGGGATTGACGCGCGGCAGTCCCGTCCAAAACTGCCAGCGGCAAATGTGCCGGACCAGAGCGTTTTGCCGTCCGCAGATATTTCCAGTTCCGCGCCCGGCGACCCGTTGAGGACATGCAGCCGCAAACCAGTAACCGCTTCAAAAGGACCGTTCACTATGCCGGGACGCGCCGGCGCCAGGCGTCCGGACGGCTTATCGCACAGTGGCCACGAAGGCGTAAAAATATGCTTCCACTTCGTGGTATACTGCGTCAGGTTATGAGGATAATAGCCGCGCGTCGACTGCGCCACGTTGGGCAGAGAGGCCAGTTCCGGCACAGGGATGGTGCCGTATTGAAGTCCGTCGGAGATTATCAGGCGGTCCGGATCTTCCTTATGTATGGCCGCCTCCAGCAGGGACGCCACTTTTATATACGGGCCCGGCTTCACGCCAGCAGGCTCGTTAAGGAGATTGAAAGACAGCCTGTTTGAGGGAATGCCCTTATAGCGTTTTGCGAACATCACCCACTGCAGCGCGCAAAGCCGCTGCGCCTGAGTATCGGTCCACAGGCTGGCGGGCTCCGGCGGCTCCGCCACGGTATAGCCGGGCGCGCGATGAAGGTTGAGGCACACATGTATGCAATACTTCCGGCCCCATTCAATCGCCTGGTCTATTTCTTTAAGCTGCGCCTCGTCGAACTTTTCCGGGTCGCCGTCTTTCAGAAACACGCGGTAATCTATCGGCAGGCGCACAAAATTGAAACCGAGCTTTGATATAAGGCGGAAATCCTCTTCCGAATAAGGCCCGCGCCACATCAGGATATGGAGTTTGTCGGTGAGATTGAACCCACGCCAGCGCGGCAGATGCCGCGCGGTTGGAACGGGAAGCGAACAGGAATTTTCCGCAACAGCCGGTTGTTGAAATATCAGCGCAAGCGCAATCAGGGCCGCCGTTCTCATTGCCGTATTTTAGCATAAGCCGCGCAGCTTTATTTGTTTTGGCAATGTTTGCTACTATCCGCGCATGTACAAAAAACACGCAGTGCGGATTGCAGCGGCAGTGTTTTGCGTTTTTGCGGCCTGCGCGCCGGCGCACGCCTGGGTATCCGCCATTTTCGGCGGCACGGCGGAAGGCCAGTTCAGGGATTATTTCATGGACCGGAACTACTATTCCAACCCGGCGGTGATAAACCAGTCCAACGCAATAGGCGGATATGCGGGCTACCGCTCCCCCGCGTGGAGGGGAATCCGGCTTGGGCTGGGGGGATACACATCCCAGAAATTTTTCCTCTCCCCGGAGGAATGGGACGGCGCCAGCCTGCTGGCCCCGGGCCAGAAAGGGTTTTCCGTGCTGGGACAGAGCTATCTGGAATACTCCGGCGGCGGCGCGGACATTGTGCTGTTCCGCCAGATGATAGACACGCCGTTCATAAACGCGCATGACGCCAAAATGGTCCCCGTCACCTACGAGGCGTATACGGCAAACAAAAGCTTCGCGCCGGGGCTGAAGGTTACGCTGTCGCAGATAACCGGCATCAAGACATGGACGGCGACCAATTTCGTAAGCATGTCGCAGGCGGCGGGGTTTGACAACACGGATTATCAGGTAACCATGGCCGGAGCGGTTTTTACGCCCGCACCCGGATATAAATTCCAGTTCTGGAACTACCAGGCATGGGATTTCATGAACACCACCTATTTCCAGGGCGATATCGGCGGTTCCGCCGGCGGCTGGAAAACGACGCTGTCCGCGCAGGCGCTGGCGCAGGTGGACACGGGCGGCGCAATCGGCGGGCGCATACGCGCGGCGGAGACGGGCATCCGATTCGGCATGTCCCGCGGCGGCTTTGACTGGGCCGCCGGCTACACCCAGGCCGCGCGCAGCCACGATATCGTAAACCCCTGGGGCGGCTATCCCGGATACACCTCCATCATGGAGGAAGACTGCGATATGTCCGGGGAGCGGTCCTGGCTTCTGCACCTGGGATACGACTTCACCGGGATCGGGCTGAACGGATTTTATTCTTATATAGACATGACCCGCGCCTATATACATAGCGGCGATATAACAAGCCCGCAGCAGCGGGAGGGCAATCTGGTGCTGAAATACAATTGCGGCGGGAAATGGGAGGGACTGTCCTTCACCGCCAAGGCGGCGGCGGTTACTCATTCGCACAGCATGGGCGGGATACAATATGACGAGTTCCGCTTCATAGCCGCCTACAACTTCTGAATTCTGCTGGCGCAATGCTGGTCTACGCAGCTTATGCATTGGGACACCGCCGCAGCCGCATATGTTACCGATGTTGACGGCAAGTTCAATGCGAGGGCCGATATTGATTTCCGGCTGGACTTCAGCAAGCCGGTGTCAACTTATACGGTTGCCGCCGCGCTTATGGACGGGGCGACAACGGCATTTTCCATAGGCCGGGACGGCCCGCCGCCGTCCGACAGCCCGAAAACATGGCGCGGGACAATACCCGCCGGGACGCTGGCCGCCGCGCCGGGGCCGAAGCCGTCTTATGCGCTGGCGATTTCCAGCGGCGCGGAACCGGGACAGACCATGTTCAGCGAACCGGTTAAATTCGCGGTGCGCCCGGCTATAGCGGACAGCGTGTATATGCTGGACGGCAGCTCGCTATGCTGGCACGCGCCGATGAGCATCGCAAGCCATACCGTGATAGCAGGGGCCCTGGATCCCAACGTTGTCAGCAGCATGACGATTATCATAACGCTGGCCTCGGACGCCACTTCAACGGCGGAGCTTTTGGAACCCTCGGTAACCGTGCCGGCTGGGACGCATTACGAGCTTTACAGCAATTTGCCGGTCTCATACGAGGTGAGGATGTACAACATGAAGCCGGGGGAATACGGCATTTCGGCGGTGAGCAGCGACACGGAAACAGTGAGCATGTTTGCATAATTAACCGGAATTTCGCTACATAGGTGGATTTGCAATAGTTGACAGGTAGTACCCTAAAAAGATAAGGTATTTGCAGTCGGGGCGCGGAGGGGATTTTTATGAAAACAAACGGACAGGTTTTGGCGGCGGCGTTTGGGACGTTTTTTGCGTTGGCGGCAGCGTTTCCGCCATTCGTATGCGCGGCGGGGAATGCGCGGAAGCAGCAGCAAACGGCGGGCAAAATGGCGGCGAAATCGGCGAAACCGGCGGGGAATGCGGCAACGGCAAAATCCGCCGTGGCGGAGGCTGATAAGCCGGAGGACCCGGAAATTGAAGCGATTATCAGTGAGCAGCTCCCGAAAATTAAAAAAGCCAGAGGCTCGGACAAGATACAGGAATTGGCGAAGCTCCAGATAAATTTACAGTTGGTTGATGGCAGGAGAGGAAAACTTCCGTTACAAAAAACGAAGAAAACACTTTCCAGAGAATTGATAGCTATGTATGAAGGAATAACCGGGGCAGACGATATTTCAACGGGCATAAAAGAAGATATACTCGACTTAATCAGCAAATATGGCGACACCGAATATGCAAAACCATTTCTTATGGGTATGTTGGAACAAACAACATATCAACAACGCGCAATGATTCTAAGATCTGCCGCAGGACGGGCCTTGTCCGGGAAGGATGTCTACGACGAAGTTGAAAGTCTTGCTAAACGCGGAATGATTGATAATGGGTGGCATTACTTTCTCTTGATGGATATAGACAAAGCAAGAGCCTTGCCGATGATAAATGAGGTTGTGGATACCACAAAGGATAAAAATCTGTTTTACTATGCTGCTTGGAGACTTCAAGATACCTGTCGCAATCCGCAGGATTTCAAACGTTTTATTCACCGTGTAAAGGAACTTGGAATGAGCGTGCCAAGACTATCTTGGGTTAATAAAGACCTTCTTGCCGCCTATATTGATTCCAGTCAAGGGGAGGAGCTTTTTTTGGCTCTTGAGTTTCTTGCAAAGGATTGGACAAACACATCGCCGGAAGCGGTGCCCATGCTGGTTCGCAAGCTCAAAAACAAAGACCCCAGAATCAGGATTCTGATAGTGAAAATTCTGAAAGGAATGGCCACTGGAGCTTCCGGAACAGTGAACGTGGCGGATATCAAGGATGTGCTAAAAGACCTGCAAAAAAATGATCCGGACGCTGGTATCAGAATGCAAGCCCAAACATCATTAGCCGCTATTGAGCGGATGGAAAGGTATTTTCCAAAAGAATATCAACGGCGGCCACTGCCCGAAAACACAAAATGAGAATAATATTTCTTGGTGCTGTTTTGTCTGCGTCGTGCATATCCGGGATAGCCCATGCCCAGGAAAAAGCCGATGCCATTTATCGTGATTTGCAATATGCCGGATTTTATGACGAGCATGCGGCAATGCTTTGGGAATATGCGGCGGGGAATCCCGATGATGAAAATAATCATCTTATTCTTGAAATGCTGGGCAATCCACAGAACGGCATATTTGCAAACACGGTTCAGAATTTCAAACATGCCGCGTCATATCGGGGCGCGTGGACAACACATCCAACAAAACCAGATTATTATAAACGAAGGGATATTGCTGAAACTATGAATGACTTGCGGAGAGCTGGCGTTAAATACGTTGGAAGCTGGTATGATGCCATTACGAAATACTTAGAGCGTGATGGTACGGGTTCGCTTCAGCTTGAACAAATAAGGAGAATGCGCTGTGAAGCCGTCGTGGAATACGCATATGCCGCAAATGGTTTCCCGATTTTACGGCTTGGGCCAAGCAGCGGGACAATAATTTCCGATCCGGATGCATTTATTGCCGCGGCTGCCGCAAGGGATATATACCCCTCCACCCAAAGGGCCGCCATGGACCCGTCCATGGTGGCGGTTCCTGTCATCACGATTTTCAATTCCGACGGGCAGATTATTCCCGATGGTGGCGTTTCCAATACGCCAAGCATCAGCGTGAATGTCGCCGATATTGATTCCGGCCCCGGGCGGATTGAGCTCTGGCGGGGCGAAGTGGATACTGGCCAGCTTATAGCCTCAAACACCGGCTTTGACGGTGCGGATTATTATATTGGCACGGACCGGACATTCACCAACGGCGACGCCGGTCTTTTTGCGTTCAATAATTTGCCCGATGGACAATACACAATCCGGGGCGTGGACCAATCGGGGAACTCTTTCACAAAAGCTTTCTATGTCTCTGTTCCATTCAGGTTAAAGACTATCGTCGGCACCCAATCCGGGAACACCGTTTATTCCGTCCATTGGGACACCGCCGCAGCCGCATATATCGCCGACATTGACAATAAATTTAATGCAAGGGCCGATATTGATATCCGGCTGGATTTCAGCAAGCCGGTGTCAACTTATACATTCACCGCCGCGCTTATGGACGGGGCGACAACAGCTTTTTCCGTCAGCAAAGTCGGGCCGCCGCCTTCCGACAGTCCGAAAACATGGCGCGGGGTGATTAAGGCGGGGGCATTATCCGCCGCGCCGGGGCCGAAGCCGTCGTATGCGTTGGTCATATCCACCGGGGCGGAACCGGGACAGACCATGTTCAGCGAACCGGTTAAATTCGCGGTGCGCCCGGCTATAGCGGACAGCGTGTATATGCTGGATGGCAGCTCGCTATGCTGGCACGCGCCGATGAGCATCGCAAGCGCAACCGTTGTAGCAGGGGCCCTGGATCCCAACGTTGTCAGCAGCATGACGATTATCATAACGCTGGCCTCGGACGCCACTTCAACGGCGGAGCTTTTGGAACCCTCTGTAACCGTGCCGGCGGGGACGCATTACGAGCTTTACAGCAATCTGCCGGTCTCATACGAAGTGAGGATGTACAATATGAAGCCGGGGGAATACGGCATTTCCGCGGTCAGCAGCGACACGGAAACGGTGTCCATGTTTGCGTAATTAACCGGCGTTGCGCTATGTAGGGGAATTTGTGATATTGACAAGGAGTACCCTAAAAAGATAAGGTATTTGCAGTCGAGGCGCAGAGGGGATTTTATGAAAACCAACGGACAGGTTTTGGCGGCGGCGTTTGGGACGTTTTTTGCGTTGGCGGCAGCGTTTCCGCCGTTCGTATGCGCGGCGGATAAACGGGCGGCGAACCCGGCGGGAAAGACAGCAATGGCAAAACCCGCCGTGGCGGCGGTTGATGCGCCGGAGGACCCGGAAATTGAAGCGATTATCAGTGGGCAGCTCCCGAAAATAAAGAGAGCCAGAGGCTCGGATAAAATAGAATTGCTGGGTAGATTCCATATAGCCTTGCAATTGGTTGAAGGCAGGAGGGGAAAACTTCCGCTGGAGAAAACGAAAAAGATGCTTTCCCGGGATTTGATAACTCAGTATAACGAAATAAGCGGGACGGGCGATATTGCAAAAGGCATAAAAGCGAACCTTCTCATTTTGATTAGCAGATACGGCGATAGCGGATATGCCAAGCCTTTCCTCATAAATGTTCTTGAGAAAGGGGGCAAAGACGAGCAAGATAGCATTTTGCCCTTTGTTGGTTGCGCGTTATCCGGCGATGATGCCTATGATGAAATAGAAAGTCTGGCAAAGAGGGGAATAATTGAGGAATGCCTGAAGTATTCCCTTTTAGCAAGAATAAACAAGGCAAGAGCCTTGCCGATGATAAGAGAGGTTGTGGATACCACTAACGACCGAACATTGTTTATGCATGCTGCTTCTGAACTCCATGATCCACAAGATTTCAAGCGCATTATACCTCGCATCAGAGAAATTGGATTGAACAAGCTATTCTGGATAGACGCGAACATGCTTTGCGATTACATAGATTCCGTCAACGGAAAGGATGCACAGGCCGCATTGGATTTGATAGCACGAACCGGATTACCCAGGGTTCCTGCGCTTGAAAGACCTGTTGCTATTTTCCAGCGTAAGCTTGCCGACGGCAATCTGGAAACCAGAATATCCGCTGTGAAAGCATTGAAAATGACGGCAGAACATGAAAAAG
This sequence comes from Elusimicrobiales bacterium, assembly GCA_041651175.1. Classification (NCBI taxonomy): domain Bacteria; kingdom Pseudomonadati; phylum Elusimicrobiota; class Elusimicrobia; order Elusimicrobiales; species Elusimicrobiales bacterium. The sequence goes on from JBAZJT010000005.1 coordinate 20,732, forward strand.
GCGTGGACCACATACTAGAGATTCTAAAATCTGCGCAGAATAAGGAGACAAATCCGGCAGTTAAAGCCGAAATCCGGGAAACCATTACGTTAATTAACCGGCAAGAGGAACGTTGGAAGAAGCACGTGCAACGTCTTGAAGAAGCAAAAAGGAAGTTGCTAAAAACCACGGACACGAGATGAACCGAATAGTTTCCTTTTTTGTCTTGACATTCCTTTCTGCATTGGGAATTGCGGGGGCAGGCGATGGCAATTTATATCACCAGGAGAAAGCGGATGTTGTATACCGGAACTTACCATGGAAATTACCTAACGTTCATGCCGGAGCTTTCTGGGAATACACAGCGGGAAATCCCGATGCCAAAACCCAAAGCCTTGTGCTGGAAATGCTTGGCAATCCGGAAGATGGTATTGTCCCGAACGCGTTGCAAACTTTCATAGATAAAACAACTTTCCATGGCGCATATAAACATCCAAGCAGTTCTTTGACTAGACGGGAAAGGGGATATGTCATCCAAACCATTAAAGAGTTACGAGAACATAAGGTGCATTACGTCGGCAAATTTTATGATGCCGCCTACGTGTATTTGATTCGTAATGGAACGGGCACCCTTCAAATGGACCAGATAAGGGGAATGCGTTGTGATGCAATGGTAGAGTATGCTTATACTGCCAACAATTTACCTATAGTGCACTTTGATGATAATACCATCATTACGAATCCAGAATTATTTATTGATTATGCTAGTCGCATCCCGTCTTATCTGCTTCCCAGCCATCAGCAGGCCAGACTCATTCCCGCACTGGAGGATTATCCCGTTATAACGGTTAAGGATTCCGACGGGCGCATTATTCTTGACGGCGACACCGTCACCACGCAAGGCATAAGCGTGAATGTGGAGGACGACACTTCTGGTCCCGGTCGGCTTGAGCTTTGGCGGGACGGGGTGAATACCGGCCAACTTGTTGCTTCAAATAACGGCTTTGACAAGGGGGATTACTACGAAGGCACAGACAGGACCTTCACCAACGTAGATAACGGGCTTCGCGTGTTCGGCGATATGGCGGATGGGCAATACGCAATCCGCGCAATAGACCAGGCGGCGAATTATTCAACTACGACATTCAGCGTCGCGATACCGCTGTATATAAGCACAATGACGGCTTCCCAATCCGGGAACACCGTTTATTCCGTTCATTGGGACACCGCCGCAGCCGCATATGTTACCGATGTTGACGGCAAGTTCAACGCAAGGGCCGATATTGATTTCCGGCTGGACTTCAGCAAGCCGGTGTCAACGTATACATTCACCGCCGCTTTGATGGACGGGGCGACAACGGCTTTTGCCGTCAGTAAAGTCGGGCCGCCGCCGTCCGACAGCCCGAAAACATGGCGCGGGACAATACCCGCCGGGACGCTGGCCGCCGCGCCGGGGCCGAAGCCGTCTTATGCGTTGGTCATATCCACCGGGGCGGAACCGGGACAGACCATGTTCAGCGAACCGGTTAAATTCGCGGTGCGTCCGGCTATAGCGGACAGCGTGTATATGCTGGACGGCAGCTCGCTATGCTGGCACGCGCCGATGAGCATCGCCAGCGCAACCGTTGTAGCGGGGGCCGTCGATCCCACCGGTGTCAGCAGCATGACGATTATCATAACGCTGGCCTCGGACGCCACTTCAACGGCGGAGCTTTTGGAACCCTCGGTAACCGTGCCGGCTGGGACGCATTACGAGCTTTACAGCAATTTGCCGGTCTCGTACGAGGTGAGGATGTACAACATGAAGCCGGGGGAATACGGCATTTCCGCGGTCAGCAGCGACACGGAAACAGTGAGCATGTCGTTCGCGCTGGACAGCATGACCATATCGCTGGACACTGCCACATTGTCGTCGCAAATAAATTTGGGGCCGGGCGATATCGTCAAGTTCACCGACTGGTATGACCCGCAAGAGGATCTCCCCGCGCTGAACCCGACGGCATCGGTGCATTTTGAGACGCAGATAAACTCCGCGCTGCCGCTTAACCGCGCGGTATTGCGCGACGACGCGGGAAACACGCTGGATACACAGGAGTTGTATGGCGTTCTGTCCGCCACGGTTCCGTGGGATGTCGGAGGATTGAGCTATTCAACAGTGGCCGCGGGCGGATACAACACGCACAAATATATTGTTGAAGCGGTTGATGTTCACGGCGCGTCGCGGCAAATGCGATATGCATTTACCGCGTCTGACCATACCCATTGGACATATCTCACTCAAGCAGGCAGCATTGCAAGCGGAGAGATTGACCTTCCTTCCGCCTATTTGGATTACCACGGGAATTGGGTGGCGTTTATATCAAAGGGCACGCGAGTAGCCGCTGGCGCGATAACCAGTTCTACAAAAATTCTTGACTGGATACCCGGCGGGCCGGCTCCTGTCATTTCGGCGTCATTGGGTTCCAGCATTACAACTGTGAACGGAACAAATGTCGGCAGCATCAGTTACGAGATAGTAGATGGAAGGATTTTTCTGACATGGGACCCCACGCCCTGTTTTTACCCCGCGAATGTGTATATAAGAGGTCCTCACACATTTTGCAGCATTTCTTTGGACAGCACTGCAAACACCGACCTGATTTGCGATGGGTATGGTTGCCAGTGCGGAAATGGAACAGAAATTATTCCCTATGGAGCGGAATTATGTCAAACCCCGGCCGAATCTACACCCACAAATCCAATTGCGCCCGCCAGGCAATATCTTGAGATAACAGAGTCTACCGGCGCCATTCCTGTAACAGTTACCGGCAATTTGCTGCTTGGCTATCAGTGTGTTGGATTTCCGGATAGACCCGCGTCGGATTGTAATGCGGCATATGAGGTGCATGTGAACATGTCCGGCTTCTATTATTCGCGCCTCCTGGGCCTTGAGGTGAAAGAAGGGGCTGGCGATTTGCCGTCGCGCTCCGTTGGGGCGGGGGTGTATGTGGCGGATTTCAGCGCGTCAACACAGCCGGCGGTGAGTTGCCGGCAGTCAAGCCCCGGCGGGGAACCTGCGGAATTTAATTATGCCTACAGCGCGGGGTACGGCTGCTCGTTTGATTTCGGGGAGGGGCAGCCAAGCGGGGTGCGGCTGGCGTTTCTTAACACGGGCGGGGACCCGGTATCATCCATACATGTTTTCCGGCAGACCGGGGGCGGACTGGTTGACATTACCGGAACCCCGGACGGTTACGGCAATATAAACACGGCCTTGTTCACGCCCGGAGGCAATGAGACCTTTATCATCGCAAGGCAGCAGGGCAGCACGGCGCGGACGGATGAATCCAGCCCGCCGGGCGCGGCGACGCTGCAAAGCGGCGCGGCGGGGATGGTGATAGTAAGACCGTATTCGGTATGGGAAATCCAGGAGGTGTTTTTGCGCGGACAGGGACTGATTGCTCCGACCGGGCAGGACGTGTATGTCTTCGTCCAGGACCATGCCGAGGAGGGCGGAACGCTGAAGATTTATTACACCGCAGAGCAGCTTGCCGCGGCGGGCGTTCAGGCGAATACGCTGGCAATATGGCAACTGGACGCGCAGGGGCTGCCGCAAACCCGGCTGGACAGCCAGGTGTTGCCCAGCGCGGTGCAGGGTGTGCTGCCGGACATCGGCGGGGTGTATGCTTTGCTTGGCTCAACTGCGGCGGTGGCGCTGCCGGTGGCATCAAGCTCGCTGGAGTTTGGCTCCACTTACTATGTGGCGGCGGATTCCACGGTTTATATAAACAATGCGGTGTCGGTAGTGGTATACCCCGATAGTTCGGGAACCGGTTATGTGGTGCTGGATTCCACAAACAGCAAGGTGTTGACGCAGGGCCTTACACCGGAGACTACGCTGTTTTTCAGCATGGGCGCGGTGTCCGCGGCGGATTTGGAGGAAGGGTATCACACGATATCGTATGGCAGCGTCAACACTTATCAGCAGTATGAGCCGCTGAAAACGCTGATGGCGTATGCGGACACGCTGGCGCCGTACACCGTCGCCAGCGCCAGCGACACCGCGATAGAGCCGGGACCGGGGATTCATACCTTTGAGCGCGGAGTGCGGATAACTTTATGGCCGGCGGACTCGCCGTCGGGCGGGTTTTTTTCGGGGATAAAGCGGACGGCGTATCTGGTGGATGTTGCCACCTCCGCCTGCCCCGGGTGGCTTGACGGCGCGGTGTCAACCGCCGCGCCGGCGGGGAGCTGCGCGAACCCGATATATCCGGGCGAATTCGCGCTGTCCGCCGGAACGCATACGGTTTATTACGCGGCCATTGACAATGTGGGCAATACGGAAGCGGTCAATACACTGCACATAGACATAAAGAAAACGCTGTTCTGCGGGCTTTACGACAGCGGAAGTAATGTCTACGGCCAGCCGCTGTATGCGTATCTGTATGCCGAGAATGCGTCAAAATCCTATTACGCGGTGGACCCGTCAACAGCGCTGATTGCCGCAGGGCTGACGGCGGACACTACGGCCCAGTTTGTCGCTTTTGACAGCGCCGCTATCGCGGCAGGCCTTACGGAAGGGCAGCATACGGTGGCCTACGGCAGCGCGGGGTATTACGGGGATTATGAAATTCTGCAATCCACACCGGTATTTGCGGATGCCACATCCCCCGCGGCGGCCGTTCTGGCGGGCGGGGTAACGGTATCCTCGGCTGCGCCGGTTGCGGTAACTACGGGAACGGTCATAACGATTTCGGCGCAGGACCCGCAGTCGCACGGCGGCGCATCGGGCGTGAGGGCGACGTTGTATCTCGTGGACGATACGGCAAGCGGCTGCTATGGCAACGGCACGCTGTATCAGAACCCCTCCGCCCCGGCGGGGACATGCGGCAACCCGTGGTACGGCGGGGGATTCACACTGCCGGCGGGAACGCATGTCGTGGAAGTGGATGTGTCCGACAATGTGTATAACTGGAACTGGGGCAAAATGCGCTGGACTTTCACGGTAACGCAATGAGGAGATATTTATGAAAAAGACGATGACATTTGCCTGCGCGCTACTTTTTTCGGGAACGGCGGCTTTTGCCGATTCCGTTCTTTACACAACGGATTCGGCAACCTATGCCATACCGTATTATATCAGCGCAACGACAGTAACCGCGTCCAATATGTATTTCAGCAGCGCCAAAATAGGCATAGGCATCTCCTCGCCGTCGGAGCGGTTGGAGGTTTCCGGCAATATCAAGGCGGCTTATGGCGTTATAGCGTCTACAGCGGTTTTCAGCGGAGCGGTTAGTGTCGGCTCCATCAACGCGGCAGGCGGGGAGGCGGGCGGCGACCTTGCCGGCACATACCCCAATCCGGCTGTCGCTCCGGCGGTTTATTCCAGCGCCCACACCTGGGGCGCGGCGCAGACTTTTATAAACCCGATAGCCGGAAATGTAACCGGCAACGCGGAGACGGTAACGAATGGAATCTACACAACAACAACGGCGGGAGGGGATTTGTCCGGGACGTATCCTAATCCGGCGTTGGCGGCGACGCAGACCGGCGCGCATACGTGGAGCGGGCAGCAAACTTTTGCAGGGCCGGGGCTGTCTGTAACTTACGGTATTTCCGCCAGCACTGCCGAGTTTAGAGGAGGAATTACTTCCATAGATCCCGATTACGCCGGAGGTTTTCCGGGCGGAATGGGTAGGGGATTAAATTACCAGATTTTTGGAGTTGGACATGGCTATTATTCATACCCGCACCCGATACCCGGCTACGGCGTGGTAGGATGGGCGGATGCGGATACGGGGATATCGGCTGTCGGAGTTTACGGAAAAGCCTCCTCAACTGATGCGACAGGAGTGGTGGGATATGCAAGCGGATCTGGTGTCGTTACGGGCGTGTATGGCTCGGCTTCCGGCGGCACATCAAACCGCGCCGGGTATTTTGACGGAGATGTGGTTTCCACCGGCGTTGTTACAGCGGCTTCGTTTTCCGGTTCCGGCTCGTCCCTGACCGGCGTAATGCTGTCCGGCGCGTCCGCAGGGGGGGATTTAACCGGGACGTATCCGAACCCCGCGCTGTCCGCCACGCAAGGCGGGGCGCACACATGGAGCGCGACGCAGACGTTTTCCACTTCTGCTGACATGCAGGGCAATGTCAGCATAGCCACGACCACACTGAACAGCAACTATAGCCTGCTTGTGGGCGGGAATACCAACCGCAATACCCCGATGCTTTTGATTCAACCCTATGGCACTGGGGATGGGGGAGGAAGTATTGACGCCGGTCTTTTAATTGATTTCCCGCACTCGAATGGCTCAAACAGTCTGCTGAATGTGAAAAAGACGAACTCTTCTTTATTCATCGTCCGAGACAATGGCAATGTCGGTATTGGCACGGCAAACCCGTCATTTCAGCTTGAAACCTGGAAATTCTCAGGCTCATACTGGGCCGGGTTTGCGTTTGACTCCCTGACGCAAACCATAGGCACAAAATACGGAGATAGCGGGAATCTCAACTTAACCGCCGGTTCACCGGCAGACAATCATGGCGGCGGCGTATTCCTCGGAGGATCGTCAAGGGGCGATAACGCCAGAAATGCGGTTATATTCACAATCAACAATACGGGGTATATGAGAATTGACGGAGATTACAGCGGCCACACGCTGGGCAATGTGGGCATAGGAACAATCAACCCCTCGCAGAAACTCTATGTGTATAACGGGAATATTGCCACCAACTACGGCATAATTGCCGCAACGGCCACATTTTCCGCGATATCCTCAACAACCGTAAACGGCACTGTAACCATCGCCAGCCAATCCGAAAATGACAAGAAAAGCCTTCAACTGCTTATGTACGGGAAGGGGCAAAATTGGGTGCACTTTGAGAATAATTATTACGGCGGCTCATGGGTCGCCACGGACACGGCAAAAGGCTTGAGTTTCCAAATGGGCGACACCAGCACCTGGCACATTTGGAATTCCAGAAACGGCGGCGACTGGGGAGGGATTTTGCATATTTCGTCCAGCGCCACCACCTCAGCGGATACCAAGGATGTGGCAAAGTTTTATAGCACAGGGGCGTTTGCCTTGCCTAAACTGCCCAGTTGTTCTCTTGGAATCCAGACGGATGCCAGCGGGATTTTTTCATGCATAACTTCATCCGAGAAAATGAAAGTCAAGGAAGGCGAAATCTACGGCGATATCTGGGCGGTCATAAACGGGCTGGCGCCGAAAACATACCGCTGGAAAGCGCCGCCTCCGCCGCCGGACGAGAAAACGCCGAAGGGCTTTGAACCGGACACCAATATCCATGCCGGGTTTTTCGCCGAGGAGGTGAAGGCGGTTTACCCCGAAGCGGTATCCTCCGCCGGAACAGATTACGACGGCAAGCCGATTGTGGGAGTGGACCCCAATGCCATGAACGCGCTTTGGGCCAAGGCGTTCCAGGATTTGAAAGCGAAGTATGACGCGCTTGAAAAGCGTGTCCAGATGCTGGAAAAAAAGTGATATTTTTTTCGAAAAATTGGCCTGTTGAACTCTTTCGGACAATCAAACATCGCCAGCAAATCCTCCGCGCAGCGCTTCACGCATTCCACGGCACGCGGGCTTATGCACCGCCGTGCGCCGCTCCACTTGCGCGATGCTTTGAGTGACTCAACGTGGCCGCCGTTCCCGTATTACCGGCCTGCGGGAGAATCGGCCTTGTGTTTGAGTGTCTTGCCCGCAATACAACAGAGGTTTGTGGAGCGCCTATGAAAAAATGGGCCAGGTCGTGACGGAAAACTGTTGAAATTGATTTTTTTTTTTTGTATTTTTACCAAATGTGCCGCTGGACGCAACCGGCGGAGAAAGGGGTACTTATGTCAAGCAAACCCGTAAGAAAGACCAAAGCCAGACAGCCGGAAAAGCCGGCCGCCCGCATCGCGAGACCGGAAAGCCGGACGGTTTCCGCCGTAAAACCGCGCGAGGACGACGCGCGCCTGTCCGCGCAGGAGGTAAAGGCCATAAAAGCCTATCTCCAGACCACGCGCGACGAAGTGCTGCGCCGCCTGCAGGAAAAGAAAAGCCTGGACATGCCGGAAGCAGAAGTGGGCGACCCGATAGACCAGGCATCTCAAAGCCTTGACAAGGAAGTCCTCTTCGAGGTGACAGACAAGGACCAGCTCACGCTGGAACAGATAGAAAGCGCCCTGCGCCGCATAGAGAAAAACGTCTACGGCATGTGCGAAAGCTGCCGCTGCATCATCCCGCGGAAACGTCTCAAGGCGCTGCCTTTCGCGCGTTACTGCATACACTGCCAGAGTTCAAACGAGTCCTCCTCAATAGGCATGCCGACGCCGGAATGAAAGCCGTCCTTGTCAACGGCTCGCACAGAACGGCGGGAAATACCGCCGTTCTGCTTGCGGTCATGGGCAAAGAGCTTTCCGCGCGCGGCGCGCGCACGGAAACCGTTTCACTGGCGCGTCTGGATATCGGGCATTGCCGGGCATGCGACAGGTGCAGGGGCAAATCCGCCTGCATCGTAAAAGACGACTTCAACGCACTACTCCGCAAAATCCTCGCCGCAGACACTCTGATTCTGGGCAGCCCGGTGTATGCCGGGATGCCGTCGTCAAGAATGACGGCTTTTTTGCAGCGGCTTGCATACCTGGCGATAAACAACGGGCATCTCCTGAAAAACAAAGTCGGCGGGGCTGTCGTCGTGGCGGGCGAAGCCGGACATTTGACCGCGCTGAACTCCCTGATTGACTTTTTCCTGGTCAACGAAATGATTGTCCCCGGCTCGCGCTACTGGCCTGTAGGCACGGCCACGGACAAAGGAAACGTGGCAAAAGATGTTTCCGCGCTGGAAAATATACGGCATCTGGCCGGGAATATAGCCGCCCTCGGAGACGACAAACAATGAAAGCCGGAGACAGGTATTTTGTGCGCATAGACAGGAAAACCGGCGGGCACAAGGTTGACGCCAAAACCCTGTCCGCGCATATGGAACACATCAGGAAATTCGCGGCGCAAGCGGAGCTTTACGGGGGCGGTTTTGCCGGCATTCCCGGCGGGATGCTGATTTTCAGGGCGGACAGCTTCGCTGCGGCGGTTTCCTTCTGCAAAAACGACCCGGTTATATCCGGCGGATTCTACAGATATGAACTTCTGGAGTGGGAGTTGCTGGTAGCGCCCGCAGAGCGCTGACAACCGTCAGGGGCCTTCGCGCACCAGGCGGGTTTTTCTTCTGTCCTTGGCTTTTACGCTGAAACGGTACCCGTCGGGACGGATGGCCACCACAAAATCCCCCTGGTCCGAGAGGAAAACATCCAGCAGCCTTTGCTGGAAAGTCTGCGTATTGCCGCTAAGCGCTGCGATACGAGACATGTCGTCTGTGTATTGCCCGTACCGGTGCCGGTGCACCTCCTCCAGATAGGCCAGAGTGCCAAGCTCCCGCCGGGCCGCGTTGACGCGCCTTATATCATCAGGAGTGGGCTTGAGGAAAGAGCCGTACAGAAAAGACGCCGCCAGCAGCCCGAACACACCCCATGCCGCGGAAAATATGAAACCGTTCGCAAATTCAGTTTTTTCGCGGACGCGGACGACGCGGCTTGCGGCCAGGCAATCATGCAGCGCCTTCTTTTCCGGCGAGACGAATATGGACAGATAGCCCAGGAAAAGCACCGCGTTGCTGGCGAAATATCCGATGGTCCTGACAAAAGACCGCCACAGCGGCAACGGGGAAACCCCGTCCGCCGCGCGCACGCGGATGCCCAGTATCAGCTTGCCCAGGGTGGCCCGTCCGCCGGCGGAAAGAACGGTTACATATGCAACATACACCACCATCCATACGAGTTTGCAAATCAGCTCTGTCAATGCAAAGGGCGTCATTTGCGATACCCATCCGCATTTGCACACAGACGCCACCCATAGCGGCGAGAAAAGCATGCCGTTTCTGCCCATCATGAAAACCGTGCCGTAAGTGAAAAACAGAAACGGCACGGCGTCTATGGCATAAGCCAGAAATCTTTCCGAAAACGCGGCATACCGCAGGGATTGCGTTTTTGGCTGTTCCGGCGCCGACATACGGGGGATATTGTCTTCCTGACGGACAATATCCTGCTGGCTGGTATTGTCTTCCATCGCTTTAAATTATAGCAAACTTTCGTTGAACACGCGGCGGAAAAATGCTAGTTTTTGTTCATGGCAGAATGTCCGCGCCGCTGTCCTGCTCTCCGGCGGAGAGTTTGTGTTTTCCGGCGCGTTCGGAACGTTTCCCGCCGCCACGGAGCGCGGCCTGCCGTTGAAATCTCGCATATGGGAGACAGCATATGAAGTGGCTTATTCTGACCGTCGTTTTTATCGCCGGCTCGCTTTTTCTGGCAGTCAAGCACCGTCTGGTGTCCAAGAAATCGCTGCCGCCGGCCGTAGCCAGCGTCATAGACACCGCCACCGCAGCCACCGACGCCATCAAGCAGGAAGTCCTGCCGGAGCGAGACCCCAACCGGGCCACCAACCTCACCGTCAGCGCCGAGGCGCGCCAGCGGCTCTACCGTCTTGTGGACGACCCGAGCGACAAAGTCCGCTGGAGTTCGGTGGAACTGCTGTACCGCATAGGCGACACAAATATAGAGCCCGTCGTCAAGCACCGCCTCTCAAAAGAAACGGAAGTATGGGTAAAGCGCAACATAGTGGCGATGCTGGCCACCAACAAGGACAGGGAAAACATGAGGCTGCTGGCTGTGGCGCTCAGTGATTACGAGGACGATGTCCGCCTGGAGGCCGTCAACTCTCTGGCCAGTTACAACTGCATGGAGGTAGTGCCGGCTCTTGAAAAAGCGATAGGCGACACCAATAACGACGTCAAACTGCGCGCTATAGAGGCCATAAGAGACATCAACGCCCGGCTGGAGCAGCACAAACGCGCGCTGGAAGAGGAAATGGCCGCAAAAGCGGCCGCTGCCGCCGCATCTAAAGCCGCCGCCGCCACGCGGCCCCCGGCGCCGTAGGATTTACCGGCCCGCAAAGATTGCGTCAAGGAGAAATGCCATGCAGGATATCCGCTCGCTCAACAAAAAAGTCCAGCAGGAAAGCCTTTTCCTCTCCGACCTGCGGCGCGAAATAGGCCGCGTCATCGTCGGGCAGGAGGAGCTGGTGGACAAAATGCTCGTCGCCCTGCTGGCGGACGGGCACATACTTATAGAAGGTGTGCCCGGCCTTGCCAAAACGCTTGCCGTTAAAACACTGGCGGAAGCGGTGTCCTCCGCGTTCCAGCGCATACAGTTCACGCCCGACCTGCTGCCCGCGGACATAACGGGCACGCTCATATTCAACCCCAAGGACGGAACATTCATCCCCAAAAAGGGGCCGGTGTTTTCCAACCTCGTGCTGGCCGATGAAATCAACCGCGCGCCCGCAAAAGTGCAAAGCGCGCTGCTGGAAGCCATGCAGGAGCGCCAGGTTACAATCGGCGAGCGGACCTATCCGCTGCCGCAGCTTTTCATGGTGCTGGCCACGCAGAACCCGATAGAGCAGGAAGGGACCTACCCGCTGCCCGAGGCGCAGGTGGACCGCTTCATGCTCAAGCTGCTGGTCAGCTACCCCGAAAAAAACGAGGAACGCGAGATACTGGAACGCATGGCCGCGCAGATAAAACCGGCAGTCGCCTCCAAAATTCCCATGGAAATGGTGCTGGCCGCTCGGGAAACGGCGGATTCGGTTTACATAGACGACAAAATCAAGGGCTATATCATAGACCTGATTTTCGCCACGCGCAAGCCGCAGGATTACAGGCTGAACCAGCTTTCCGGCTGGATTTCCTACGGCGCCAGCCCGCGCGCCACCATTTACCTGGCCCAGGCGGCGAAGGCGTACGCTTTTCTTAACGGCAGGGGTTTTGTCTCGCCGGAGGATGTGAAAGCCATAGGCTTCGACGTGCTGCGCCACCGCGTGCTGCTCACCTACGAGGCCGAGGCGGAAAACGTCACCAGCGAGAAAATCATCGGCATGATTTTTGAGACGGTGGAAGTCCCGTGAGCCAGACGGGCCAGTTGCTTACATCGGAGATACTCAGGCAGGTCCGCCGGATAGAGATACGCACCGGCAGGCTTGTGAGCGAGACTTTCGCCGGAGAATACCAGAGCGTGTTCAAGGGCCACGGCATAGAGTTCGCCGAGGTGCGCGAATACGCCCACGGCGACGATGTGCGCTCCATAGACTGGAACGTCACCGCCCGGCTGGGCAAACCCTTCGTGAAACGTTTCGTGGAGGAGCGCGAGCTGACGCTCATGCTGGCCTGCGACATATCAGGTTCCCAGCATTTCGGCACAAAAGACAAGTTCAAAAGCGAAATCGCGGCGGAGCTGTCGGCGCTATTCGCTTTTTCCGCGCTGCAGAACAGCGACAAAATCGGGCTGATGCTTTTCACCCGCCAGACCGAGCTTTACATCCCGCCGCGCAAGGGCAGGCGGCATGTGCTGCGGCTGATACGCGAACTGCTGGCCCATCAGCCGCGCGACAAAGGCACCGACCTGGCCGCCGCGCTGAACTCGCTCAACCGGGTTTTCAAGAGGAGAGGGATTCTCATACTGATTTCCGATTTTATGGACTCCGGCTACGAAAAGCCTTTCTCCATAGCCGCCCGCCGGCACGACCTGATACCGGTTGTCATAGAGGACCCGCTTGAATACCGCATGCCCAGGCTGCCGGTGATACTGGATGTCGCCGACCCCGAGACGGGGGAGCGGCGCTCGCTGGATTTGTCGTCGGAGGAGCTTATAACCTCCTACCGCGACGCGCGGCGCGAGCATGTGGCCGCGTGCAAGAGGCTCTTCGCCGTCAACGGGCTGGACTATATACCGATAACCGCCGGACAATCCGCCACCGAGCCGGTGGTGCAGTTCTTCCGCAACCGCGAGAAGAAATTAAGGCGCTGACAATTGCGCCGCCGGATTGCTCGTTTATATAATGTTGCTATGAAGCTTTGCCGGCTTTTATTCGCGTTCGCAACGTTGTGCGCGGCGCGCGCATTTGCGGAGGATGCCGTTTCCTTCCAAATCGCCAAGCCGGCGGAGGCGGTGCGGCTGGGCTCCGCATTCCGTATTGAGGTGGAAACCTCGTACCCGGAAAACTTCACGCTGCATCCCGACCCGTCCACCGCGAACTCCCAAACCCTCAAGACAACCGCAATCAAACCCGGCAAGGCCGAAAAGCGCGGCGGCGCTGTCTATCAGAAATTCACCTTTGACGTCATACCCTTTGACCTGGGCATAGCCACTTTCCCGGCGGTGTCCTGGTCGCTTTCGGGAAACGGGCAATTGTCGTCCCAGCGCAGCCCGGAGCTGCCGGTGGAAGTGCTTTCCTACGCCAATAACGTAAAAGACCCCGACAAGCTGCGCGACATTCGCCCGCCCTGGAAACCGTTCAACTGGCTGTGGCTGCTGCTTCTGCTGCTTCCCGCGGGGTATTACCTGTGGCGGCGTTTGAGGCGCCGCGCGCAGGCGGAAAGCAAGGCCGGCCCGCCGCCGGATAACCGCCCTCCCGAAGTAATAGCTTACGAGGAGCTGGACCGGCTGCTTATGGATTCGCTGTGGGAGGAGGGCAGGCACAAGCAGTTCTACGAAACGCTGGCCAATATCCTGCGCGACTACCTGGAGCGCAGGACCGGCGTCGCCGCGCGCAATTACAACACCGCGGATTTGTACCGCCGCCTCAGCAAAATAGACGCCGCCAGGCCCGCCGCGCCGGCGATACGGAAATTTTTCATTGACTGCGATTTTGTCAAATTCGCCAAGTACAAGCCGCAGGCGCACGAGAAAAACGGCGACGTGGAGCTTATACGCGCCATAATACAGCAGACCACGCCGCCGCCTCCGGTTCAAACCATGGAAAAGGAGGCCGCGCGATGATTTTCTCAAGCCCCTGGATGCTGCTGTGGCTGATTCCGGCGCTGGCGGCGATGTTCCTGTCGCGCCGGGTTTCAGAGGACGGCGGAGCCGCCGTGTCGCTTCCGATGGAAAAGGGATTCAAGCCGGAGGCGACCTGGTTTTCCGTCATGGCGCGTTTTGCGCCGCGCGCGCTGCGCGCCGCCGCGCTGGTGCTGCTGGCGCTGGCGCTGGCCCGCCCGCAACGCGTGCAGCGCGGCATCATCCCACCCGCTCAGGGCGTTGACATAATGCTGCTGATAGACACCTCCGCCAGCATGGCCGCGCTGGATTTCGACCCGTACAACCGCATGGAGGCCGCCAAGCGCAGCGCAAAGGATTTCATAGAAAAACGCCCCGGCGACCGGATAGGCATCGTGGTGTTTGCCACCAACGCGCTTTTGCAATGCCCGCTTACGCTGGACCACGACGCGCTGTTTGAATACCTGAACAACGTGGACATAGGCATCACCCACACCGACGCCACCGCCATCGGCGACGCCATAGCCACCGCCTCCAACCATCTCAAGGACAGCGCGGCCAAAAGCAAGGTGATAGCGCTGCTGACCGACGGCCGCTCCAACAGCGGCATAATCCAGGACCCGACGCTTGCCGCCAAGGCCGCCGCCAGCTACGGCATAAAGATATACACCATCGGCACCGCGGCCAAGGGCCAGTCCCGCGTGCCGGTGCAGGGGCCGATGGGAATACAGTATGCCGTCATCAGCGACGACCTGGACGAGGGCACTCTTATGGCCATTGCCCAGGCCACCGGCGGCGAATTCTACCGCGCCACCAATTACAACGAACTTAAAGGCATTTATTCGCGCATAGACAAGCTGGAAAAGGTGAAATTCAGCAATATAGTGTCCCTCAGCTATCAGGACAAGTGCGAGGTTTTCCTGCTGCCCGCGCTGCTGCTGCTGATAACCGAGTTCCTGCTGTCCAAGCTTGCTTTCGTGAGGATACCGTGACATTATTCGCCCGTCCGCTGATGCTGCTGTGGGGCGCAATCTGCGCCGGCGCGCTGATTGCCGCGTATTATCTGTGCGAGGCGCGGCGGCGCGGCCTGATGTCCGCCCTGGGCGAGCCGGCGGCGCTGGCCCGGCTGTTCCCGGAAAGCGCGGCGGCGCGGCGCGCGCTTAAAAGCTGGCTTTTCATAGCGGCGGCGGCGCTGATTTTCCTGGCGCTGGCCGGGCCGCAGTGGGGAACCGAAACCGCCCAGTCCGACACGGGCGGGGCCGGACAGGTCGTCATAGCGGTTGACACGTCGCTTTCCATGCTGGCCCGGGACATAAAGCCCAGCCGCATGGAAAACGCCAAGCTGATGCTGAAACTGTTCATAGAGCAGTTTTCCGGCTACCGGATGGGGCTGGTGGCCTTCAGCGGGCAGGCATACGTGCAATGCCCGCTCACCACGGACGCGGACGCGCTGAAGTATTTCCTGGCCTCGGTGCATCCCGGCATGCTGCCGGAACCGGGTACCACCCTGGCCGGCGCGGTGGATATGGGGACCTATATGCTGGCCAGATACCCGGGCCGCAAGGCGCTTGTCCTGCTTACCGACGGGGAGGACCATGCCGGCAGCCTGAACGCCGCCGTCAAGCGCGCTGCCGACAGCGGCGTTACAATACTGGCGGTGGGCATAGGCAGCCCGGAGGGGGACATAATCCCCGCCCAGGGGCAGGATTTCATGAAGGACCGTTCCGGGCGCACCGTGGTCAGCAAGCTGGGAGAGAAAGCCCTTATAGACATGGCCGCCGCCACCGGCGGGGCTTATATCCGCTACACCAGCCCGGAAACCGCGGCGAACGCCATAGCCTCGCAGCTCAGAAAGCTGGAAAAATCGCGCTGGCAGGGCAAAGACGCGACCCGCTACAAGAACCGCTACCAATGGCCGCTGGCTTTGGCTTTGCTGCTGCTTTTGATAGAATCTGTTGTGCCGGAGGGGACATTGTCCCTGCGGCGCATTCTCGCTTTCAGGAAAGGCCAATGAAAAGGCTTCTGCTCGTTTTTATCGCGCTGTCATGCGCGCAGGCCGCGCTGGCGGAATCGGCAAACTCGCTGATACGCAAAGGCAACAGGGCCTACCGGCGCGAAAATTACGACAAGGCGTTTGAAGCCTACGCGCAGGCCGCCGGCAGGGACGGCAAAAACGGCAAAGCCTCCCTCAACGCGGGCGACGCGCTCTACAGAATGGGCAGCTTTGAAAAATCCCGCCGGTTCTACGAGGAGGCCGCGCAGGACAAATCCACGCGGCAGAGCGCCCTCTACAACGCCGGCAACGCCTTCTACAGGGAAAACGATTACGACGGGGCGGTAAAGAGCTACTCCGCCGCCCTGCTGGCCGGCCCGCCGGACGAGGATATAAGGCATAATCTGGAGCTTGCGCTTAATTCCAAAAAAAAGCAGCAGGACAAACAGCAGAACAAGCAGCAACAGCAGAATCAGCAGCAGCAGAACAAAGACAACAGCAACGGCGGAGGAGGCGGCGGCAGCGACGGCAAAAACGGCCCGCAGAACCAGCAGCCGAAACCCCAGATGGCCAAAGAGGACGCCTCCCGCATCATGCAGATGGCAAAGGACAAGGAAGACGCCGCCATGCAGAACCAGCGCATGGCCCCGGTGCAGAAAAACGGGCGGAGCTACGGCTCAAACGAGGACTGGTGATGGCCCTGTTGCGCGCGGCGGCAAAACGCAATTTCCTGTGCGCGGCCCTGTTTTTAATGGCCGCCGCGCCCTGCTGCGCGCAGCTTACAATCAACGCCTCGGTTGACAAGGACGAGGTGCCGCTGGACGAAGCGCTCATTCTCACAGTAACCATAAGCGGCGCAAGCTCGGATGTAGGGGAGCCGCAGCTTCCCTCGCTGCCGAATTTCAACGTGTTCTCCTCCGGCCAGAGCCAGAACATAATGATAATCAACGGCCATATCTCCACCTCGGTAAAATACCAGTTCAGCCTCGCGCCCAGGTTTGTGGGCGCGGCGGTAATCGGCCCCGTGTCGCTGCATTACAACGGCGCGGACTATGCCACCAGGGAAATCCAGGTGCGCGTGCTGCCTCCGGGCGCGGCGCGGCAGAGCGCGCCGCAATCCGCGCCGAGGCAATACGCCCGGCCCGCCCCGGCCCGTCCGCAGCAACAGCAGCGCCGCCGCGCGGCGGATGAAAGGGATGTTTTCGTGGTCGCCAATGCGGACAAGACGTCCGCCTATGTCAACGAGCAGGTAACGCTTACCGTGCGCTTCTACACCGCGGTGCCGCTTATGGGCAACCCGGACTACACGGCCCCGCCCGCCAAGGGCTTTCTCACCGAGGACATGCCGCCCATGCGCAACGGCAACGAGAATCTCAACGGGCGGGAATACATGTTCACCGAGGTTAAAACCGCGCTGTTCGGCGCAACCGCCGGCCAGACCGAAATCGCGCCCGCCGCGGTGCGCTACCAGGTCCGCCAGAACATGGATATGGACCCCTTTGACCCCAATTTCTTCCAGAATTTCTTCTCCGGCGCGACGGGCGGCGGCCCGCAGCAGGAGGCCAGGACCGCGCCGATTCACATAAATCTCAAACCGCTGCCGCAGGCGGGCCGTCCCGCCAACTTCGGCGGCGCGGTCGGCAATTTCAAAATAACCTCCTCCATAGACCGCCGGGAGCTTAAGGCCGGTGAGGCGGCAAACCTCTCCGTCACGATAGAAGGCACAGGCAACCTGAAGGCGATTACCGCGCCCGCGTTGCCGGACATGCCCTCCATGAAGGTTTACGACATGGTGTCCTCGCTGAACATTAAAAAGGACGGAGACGTTGTGCACGGCTCCAAGACATTCAAGGCGGTGGTCATACCCCGCGTCTCCGGCAAGGCCGCGGTACCGGCCATACATTTTTCCTATTTCAACCCGGCTTCCGGAGGGTATGCCACAGTTTCGTCGCTTCCCATCCCGCTTAACGTGCTGGCGGCGGACAACCAGTCCGCGCAGCAGGTGTCCTTCACGGGCAGCCAGCCGGGGGGGGAAGTAACCGCCATCAGCGAGGACATACACTATATCAGCCAGGCCGGGGATTTGAGCGCGCCGTCCCGCGCGCTTTGCGCGCTGGCTGGCGCCGGGCTGTGGAATCTTGCCGGGCCGGTCCTGATGCTGTTTGGCTTTGCCTTCGCCAAATGGCGCGCCGCCGCCAACAGCGACACCGCCCTTTCCCGCAAACGCAAGGCCTATTCCGCAGCCAGAACGCGCATAAAGGAAGCCGAAAAGCTCTTCGCCCAGAACCGGATGGAGCAGGCGATGACCATGCTCTCCGGCGCCCTGGCGGATTATCTGAGCGACAAGCTCGCCACCCCCACCGGCGGGCTGACGCTCAGGAAAATAACCGAGCTTTCCCGCTACGCCTATCCCGGAATAAGAAACGAGACCGTCTCCGCGCTGTCCGAGGTCTGGCAGGAGCTGGACATGCTGCGCTTTGCGCCGACGGCGCATTCCTCGCATAACGGCGACAAGCCGGTATCGGTGAAAACCCTGGAGCTTGTGGAAATGCTGGAAAAGGATATGAGCAAATGACTCGTCTCGCATTAGCCGCGTTTTTTGCCGCAATACCGCTCTGCGCCGCTGCGGCGCCGCCGGATACCGCCAAGGCCGCCGTCCTCTACCGCGAAGGCAAATTCGAAGAGGCGGGGCAGGTTTATTACGCCGTTGCCGCGGCGCAGCCGGGCAACCCGTACGCGCATTACAATCTGGGCAACACATATTTCAAGGCCAGCCGGCTGGGCCGGGCCATCGCCTCCTACCAACGCGCCTACCGCCTGCTTCCGCGCGACGCGGACATAAGATACAACCTTGCGCTGGCCCTTAAGCTCTCCGGGCAGACGCTGACCCCCGCCGGCGTGCCGGACGCGCTGTACCGGGCGTATTATTCCCTTTCCTCCGCGGAACTGGCGGGATTGTTCTGGCTGTTTGTATGGCTGCTGTCGGCTGCGGGGCTGGCGGCGGCGTTTGCAAAGGAGCCGCGCCCCGCCGCCAGGAAAACTCTTGCCGTGTCCGCCATGCTGGCGGCGCTGTTCGGCGGCTGGGCGCTGGCGAGGGCCGCGTCCGGTTATTCCAGCCCCGGCGTCGTGGTTGACGGCACCGCCGAACTGCGCGGCGGGCCCGGGGACAATTTCAACGCCTCGGCCACAGTGCCGGAAGGCCGGATGGTGGATATTATCCAGACCGGCGGCGACTGGCGGGAAATCAGCGTCCGCGCCGAAAACATAAAAGGCTGGGTCAGAAAACCGTCGGTGGAGCCACTATGAAAAACATGCTGCTGATTGCCGCGCTCTGCGCCGCGGCGGGACCCGCCGGCGCGGAGCGGAATATTTTCACTTTCACGCCCTACGGCGCGGAAAAAGCGGTATACACAAGCAACCTTAATTTCACTCCGGACAATGAAGTTTCCGCCTGGAGCAACCGGCTCAAAGCCGGCTTTGACGCGGCGCTGCGCCCCGAAAACCTGCGGCTGGACGCGGGATATTCCATAGAGCAGTTGGTTTTCTCGAGGGACCAGTATATCCAGAACGCCGTGTACCACACCGCGAACCTGGGGCTGGACGCCTCGCTTCCCAAAAACATACGGCTTACCGCGCTGGACAGCTACCGCGCCTCCAACGATGCGGAAAACCCGGAAATGACCTATTACACCGCCAAGCGCGACGAGAACAAATTCTCCGCCGGAATTGAATTCCCGGTTTGCGGCGCGTTCTTTGCGCGGGCGGGGGGGAATGCGGCGTCGCACCGCTATTTTGAGGTGGCCTACGATTCCTACACCCGCACCGAAACCGGACTGGGCGGCGCGCTGGGCATGGAGTTCGCGGGATACTCCGTGCTGGGCGCGTGGCGGCATTCCGAGCTGAAATACGACTCCCCCAATCCCTACGGCGGCGGCTTCACCAACAACGGCAGCTGGAACAATTTCACGCTGGGGGTTGAGGGCAAACTCGGCGAATTATCGGGCAGAATCCATGCCGGGGAGCAGGCGCGCGACTACCCGACTCCGCTCAACGGGGCGGACAATTCCCCCAGAACCTTTATAGCCGACGCCTCCGCGCAGTGGGCGCCGGACGGCGCGTCGCTGGTTGAAATATCGGCATCGCGCTTTAACACCGAATCGCTTTATTTTGACAGCCGCTATTTCACCACCACCCGCGCAGCCGCCTCGCTGCGCGCGGACAGCGCGCCGATGTCGTATTCCGCCTCGTTCTCGTTTGACGATATAAAGTATCCCGAGCCCACCCCCTCCACCGCCGCCAGGCGCAGCGACCAGATAGCCAGGCTCGCGGTTTCGGCGCAGCGGGGAATAGGCCCGGCGGCCCTGACGGCGGAATTCGCCCATACGGAAAAAACCTCCAACGAGACGCAGTGGGGTTACGGCGAGAACACGTTTTCGCTGGAACTGAAAGCCAAATTCTGACGCAGCGGAGAAACCATGCCATCGCCCGCCCTCGCTAAAATCGCGCCTTCGCTGATACGGCAGAGGATTAAATCCGCTCCGCCTCCGGCGGAAACAAACAGGCTGCTGTCCGCCGCATGTTCGGCAAAGCCGGAGGAGGCCCTGACGCTGCTGTCTTCGCGCCGGGAGGGGCTTTCCGCCGAGGAAGCCGCCGCACAGCGCGGGAAATACGGTTTCAACGAGCTGGCCAAAAAAGAAAAAAAAGGATTTATAGCCGATATCGCCCAGCGGCTGCGCAACCCGCTGGTGGTGCAGTTGCTTGTCATCGCGGTCATATCCTTTGCCACGGGCGACGCGCGCGCCGGCTCCATAGTAAGCGGCATGGTGGTCTTAAGCGTCGCGCTTTCCTATATACAGGAGACGCGCTCCGGCAACGCGGTGGAAAAGCTGCGCGCCATGGTGCAAACCGAATCCACCGTGCTGCGCGGCGGCAGGGAAACCGACATTCCCGCCGCTGAAATAGTGCCGGGCGACATCGTGGTGCTGCACGCCGGCTCCGTCATCCCCGCCGATTTGCGGCTTATATCGTCAAAGGACTTTTTCGTCAGCCAGTCCGCCCTCACCGGAGAATCCATGCCGGTGGAAAAAAACGCCGAGCCCTGCGCCTGCGAAGGAAAACCTCCCCTGGAATTCTCCAACGCCTGTTTCCAGGGAAGCCATGCCGTAAGCGGCGCGGCGCTGGGCCTTGTGGTAAACACCGGGGAAAAAACCTATCTCGGCTCCATCTCCAGCCGGCTGGCGCAGCAGGCGCCGCAGACCAGCTTTGACAAGGGCATTTCCGGCTTTACCTGGCTGATGATACGTTTCATGGTGGTGATGGTGGGCATAGTTTTCGTGCTGGTGGGCATCACCAAGCACAACTGGACGGAGGCGCTGCTGTTTGCGCTG
Source organism: Elusimicrobiales bacterium (assembly GCA_041651175.1). Lineage (NCBI taxonomy): Bacteria > Pseudomonadati > Elusimicrobiota > Elusimicrobia > Elusimicrobiales > Elusimicrobiales bacterium. The sequence goes on from JBAZJT010000005.1 coordinate 41,955, forward strand.
GCGGTGGCCGTGGGGCTTACGCCGGAAATGCTGCCGATGATAGTAACCGTCAACCTCGCCAAGGGCGCCATGGCGATGTCAAAGCGCAAGGTCATCGTCAAAAAGCTGGCCTCCATTCAGAATTTCGGCGCCATAGACATTCTCTGCGCCGACAAGACCGGCACCATCACCCAGGACAAAATCGTCCTTGAAAAATATGTGGACGTCGCCAACCGCTCCAGCGATGACGTGCTGCGCTACAGCTACATGAACAGCTATTACCAGACCGGACTGCGCAACCTCATGGACCGCGCCATACTGGCGCACAGCGACCTGCAGGTGGAGAAAACCTGCCCCAAGGTGGACGAGATTCCCTTTGATTTCAACCGCAAACGCATGTCCGTGGTGATAGAGTACGAGGGCGCCAACGTGCTCATCTGCAAGGGCGCGGTGGACGCGGTCTACGGCGCATGCACCCACTATCAGGTGGACGACGAAATCAACCCGCTGATAGACATGATAAAAAACGACCTGATGGAGGATTACGACGCCTTAAGCCGCGACGGCTACCGCGTGCTGGCCATAGCCTACCGCGAATTCCCGAAGGACAAAACCTCTTTTTCGGTGCAGGATGAAAGCGGGCTGGCGCTGCTCGGATACATAGCGTTTTTCGACCCGCCCAAGGAGTCGGCGCCGCAGGCGCTGCAGGCGCTGGCGCGGATGGGGGTTAAAGTCAAAATCCTCACCGGCGACAACGAGCTTGTCACCCAGAAAATATGCCGCGACGTGGGGCTTGACGTCCACAGCGTATTCACCGGCGAGCAGATAGCGGCCATGGACGAGGCGCAGCTCTCCTCCGCCGCGGAGACCGCCACGGTGTTTGCCCGGCTCTCCCCCGCGCAGAAAGAGAGGATAATAACGGTTCTCCAGAAAAACGGGCATGTCGTGGGCTTTATGGGCGACGGCATCAACGACGCCCCCGCGCTGAAAGCCTCCGACGTTGGCATTTCCGTTGACAGCGCCGTGGACGTAGCCAAGGAATCAGCCGACATCGTCCTGCTGGAAAAAAGCCTCACCGTGCTGGAAGACGGCATAGCCGAGGGGCGGCGGGTGTTCGGCAACATAGTCAAATATATCAAGATGGGGGCCAGCTCCAATTTCGGCAACATGTTCAGCGTGGTGGGGGCCAGCTATTTCCTGCCCTTCCTGCCGATGACGCCCGTTCAGATTCTGGCCAACAACCTGCTCTACGACATTTCCCAGGCCAGCATCCCCGCCGACCGCGTGGACGACGAATACATCTCCGCCCCGCGCAAGTGGAACATAGACAGCATCAAAAGGTTTATGATGGTCATAGGCCCCATCAGCTCGCTGTTTGACTACGCCACATTCGGGCTGATGCTGTTTTTCTTCGGCTGCGCCGCCGGCGGCGCGGAAAACGAGCGGCTGTTCCACACCGGCTGGTTTGTGGAATCGCTGCTGACGCAGACGCTTATCGTGCATATCATCCGCACAAAGCGGGTGCCGTTTTTCCAGAGCGCGGCCAGCCCCGCGCTGATTATTACCACCATCGCCGTGATGCTGGCGGGCGGGCTGCTGCCGTATTCGCCTTTCGCGGAGGGGCTGGGGCTGACGCGCCTGCCGTTTTCGTACTGGCTGTGGATAGCGGGATTTTTGCTAACCTACTCCGTTTTAACGCATAATGTGAAAACCTGGTTCTATAAACGGTTCGGAGACGACTGATGAAAAGCATACTTAACGCGCTTCATGACGGACGGCTTATAGAGCTGCCGGAAGGCGACAAGCAGAAATCGCTGCAATACCTTGCCAGCCTGCTGGAAGCCATACCTGAAATAACCCCCGGATTTGACATATACGAGGCCGTCCTAAAGCGCGAACAGACCGCCAACACCGCGCTGGGCATGGGCTGGGCCTGCCCGCATGTCCGCGCCGCCGGCGAGGGAGAGCTGTTTTGCGCCATAGGCTGGAGCCCCAGGGGCATAAACTATGGCGCGCCCGACGGCAAGCCAGTGCATCTGCTGGTGATGTTTTATATCCCCGACAACCACAAAAACGGCTATCTCAAGGAAATTTCCGCGCTGGCCAGGGCGATACAGAAGGAAAACGGCATAGGCAAAATTCTCGCCGCCGCCGGCATAAACGATGTAAGAAACGAACTGCTCAACTGGGTCTCCGCCGCGCTGGAAGGCGCCGCGCCAGACGCCAAAGCGCGCATAATCAAGCTGGAGGCCAGGCAGGCCGCCGCAGAAACAGCCTCCGCGCCGCAGCTTCTGCGGCAGATAATACCGCTTTATATAGTCAGGGTCGCGGGGGGCAAAAACATCATTCTCTCCCAGCAGCGCGAGCTTACCGCGCTGCTGGAATCAGCCGACCTCGCCGGCCTTATGGGCGATAACGGCAAAACCGAGTTTGAGGCCGGCGGCTACCGCGTGGTAATCCGCGCCAAAACCCAGTACCAGCCGGACCGCGCGATGTACGACTGCCTCGCGCTGAAATCCTGAGGAAACCATGAACGCCAACACCTGCATAGACGAGCTTGCCGCCGCGCTGGCCCTGCTTAAAACCGGCATAGCCGGCGATATAGAGGCGCTGGCCGCAAAAACGGCGGACGCGCTTGAAAACGGCAAAAAAATCCTGCTTATGGGCAACGGCGGCAGCGCCTCCGACGCGCAGCATATAGCGGCGGAATTCGTGGGCCGCTACAAGACGCGGCGCGGCGGCCTGCCTGCATACTCCCTGTGCGACAACTGCTGCACTCTCACCGCCGTGGGCAACGATTTCAGCTTTGAGGACGTCTTCGCCCGGCAGATAGAGGCGCTGGCCTGCGAGGGCGACATCGTTGTCGCCATCACCACTTCCGGCAACAGCGGCAACATCATCAAGGCCATGAAGGCCGCCCGTCAGAAGGGCTGCTTCGTGGCGCTTTTAAGCGGCGGCGACGGCGGCCTTGCCAAAGCCCATGCCGACGCCGCGATACTGGCCCCCAGCAAAAACACTCCGCGCATACAGGAGTGCCATATACTCATCGGCCACATAATCTGCGAAATCGCGGAAATGCGGCTTGCGCGGCAATAGCGAGGCGTTATGGCGATACCGGATTACGAAGAACTGATGCTCCCGCTCCTGGAAGCGGCGGCGGAAAGCGATTGCCTCTCGGACCGCGACATGGCGGAGAAGCTGGCGCAGCGCTTTGGCCTCTCGCGCGAGGAACGGATGGTAATGCTGCCCACCGGGCTGCAAACCGTTTTTTACAGCAGGGTGATGTGGGCCAAAACATATCTCAAAAACGCGAAGCTGCTGGAAGCCGGCCCGCGCGGGAGGCACAGACTTTCCGCACGGGGCCGCTCCGAGCTTGAAAAAAAGCCCGCGGCAATCAACCGCCAGTATCTGGCTAAATTTCCCGAATTTGCGGATTTCATAAAGCTCAACGCCACCCCCGCCGCCGACATTGAAGCCGGCATCGCCGCCACCCCGGACGAAAGGCTGGAGCATGCCTACGCCGAAATCCAGCGCGCGCTGGCGGCGGAGCTGCTGGAAAAAATCAAAGCCTGCCCGGCGGAGCTCTTTGAAAAGCTGATAGTGGACCTTCTGGTGAAGATGGGCTACGGCGGCGCGCAGCACGAGGCGGCGGCCTCGTCCGCGCGGGCGCACCGCGCGCTGTGGATGAAAATTTCCAAAACCGGCGAACCCGGGCAGCCTCAGGGCGAGATAGACGGCATAATAAACGAGGACCGCCTCGGACTGGACAAGATATACGTGCAGGCCCGCCGCTGGAACACCCCCGTGCCGGAAGAGGCCGCCCGCGCTTTTGCCCAATCCCTCCTGGCCCAGCGCGCCAAAAAGGGCGTTCTGATAACCACCTCGGTTTTCTCGGACGGGGCCAAAAGTTTTGCGGAATCCGCGGAGCCGCATATGGTGCTTATAGACGGCAGTTCGCTTTCCAGCCTGGCCATAGAGCTGGACGTGGGCGCGGCAGCCGACACGGAGTACAAAATTTCCAAAATAGACGCCGGCTATTTCGGCGAAACCGCGCCGGAGTAAATTTCATATAATCTTGGGGAAATGGACACATACAAAATCGGCCTGATGGTTTTCAGCTACGTTCTGGGGGGAATACCCTCCGGGTATCTTATCGCGCGCGCGGCAAAGGGAATAGACATACGGCAGCACGGCTCCGGCAATCCGGGCGCGGCGAATGTGTACCGCGTCGTGGGCAAATGGGCCGGCTGGGCCACCCTGCTGGCCGACGCGGCCAAAGGCTTTATCCCCGTGCAGCTGGTGTTCTACCTGTATCCGCACCAGAGCAGCTACAAGCTGGCGGTTGTCTGCGGCTCGCTGGCGATATTCGGGCATATGTGGACGGTTTTCCTGAAATTCAAGGGCGGCAAGGGCGTGGCCACCTCGCTGGGCGTGTTCAGCGCGATGCTGCCGTTTCCGACCATGATTGCGTTCTGCGTTTTCGCGCTGGCCGTCGCCTTAAGCGGGCATATCTCTGTCGGCTCCATCGCGGCGGCGGCGGTGCTGCCGGCGGCCAGCTTCATTATAAAAGACCGCAATTACGACATCTCGTTTTCGGTGCTGGTATCGCTGGTGTCGCTGCTTATAATATACAAGCATCTGCCCAACATGAAGCGGCTGCTGGCGAAAAAAGAGCTGGCATTCTCCGACGGTTCCAAGGCCGATGACAAAAAACCCTAAAGTTACCGTGTTCGGCGCGGGAGTATGGGGCAGCGTGCTGGCCCAGCATCTGGCGAAAAAAGGCTGCCCCGTAACGCTCTGGGAGCATTTCCCGCATCTGCTGCACGAGATAGAAAAGCACGGACGCCAGCACCCGCACATCCCGCATTTCAAATTTGAGCCGGAAATAACGCTGACCAGTTCGCTGGAAGAGGCCGCCTCCGCCGAGTTTTTCGTGCTGGCAATATCCTCCAAAGCCGCGCGGCATTTCGCGCAATCGCTGGAGCGGCATCTGAAAACAGCTATCCCCCTGGCCAGCGCCTCCAAAGGACTGGAGGAGGAAACCGGCTTCACCGTCTGCGAAATCATAGAGGACGCCGCCCCGAAACTGCGCGGGATGACGATGGCGCTGTCCGGCCCCAGTTTCGCGCTGGAGGTGGCGCGCGGCGTGCCAACCAAACTTTTGCTGGCGGGTCCCGATAATTCGCTGCTGGAGCAGGCCTGTTCCGTGCTGGACGGCTTTCCGCTGCGCGTGGAAACCTCTCCCGACAGGCGCGGCGTTGAATGGGCCGGCGCGGCAAAAAACGTTTTCGCCATCGCCTGCGGCATGGCGGACGGCAACCCCCGGCTGGGCGCAAACACCCGCGCCGCGCTGCTGACGCAGGCGGTAAAAGAGATGTCGCTTATAATAACCGCCGCCGGCGGCAGGGCGGAAACGGCGCAGAGCCTTGCCAGCCTGGGCGACCTGATGCTAACCGGCACTAACGAGATTTCGCGCAACCACAAGCTTGGCGTCAAGCTGGCGCAGGGCAAGGCGCTGGCGCAGGCCCGCGGCGAGATAGACACCGTAACCGAAGGCGCCGACGCCGCCGAAGCCGTGTTCCGTCTGGCACAAGCCAAACGGCTGGACGCTCCGCTTGCCGCCGCAATGCGGAAAATACTCAGGGAGGCCGCCCCGCCCGAAACCCTGCTAAAGGCGCTGGGGTTCTAATCTATGGAAGAACACGCAAAACCGCAGAAAGAAGTGCGCATATACTCCCTGGCCACCACCGCCTCGGACGCGATAGTGTTTCTGGAGGAAGTGGGGGGAATACGGCTGCTGCCCATCTGGATAGGCCCGATAGAAGGCCAGGCCATAGCGATTAAATTCTCCGGCATACCGCTGCCGCGCCCGTTCACGCACGATTTGCTGCTGTCTATAATCAAGCAGACCGGCTATACGGTGGAAAAAATCACCATAGACAGCCTGCGCGAAAGCACCTTCTACGCCACCATACACATAAAAAAAGACGGCGACGCCAAAGATATAGATTCCCGCCCCTCCGACGCCATAGCGCTGGCCGTGCGCGCCGGCGCGCCGATATTCGTGGCCGAGGAAGTCTTCGCCCAGTCGCAGGTGCTCAACAAACCCATTTCCGAGGACGAAGTAAAGCAGTTCAAGGACCAGCTTAAAGACATAAAGCCCAAGGACATCTTCGGCACTCTTAAATCCGGCGGGGAGCCGCCTCCCCCGCCCGAAAAACCCGGCGAGCCGGGCAAGCCGTAACCCGGAGCAAACCCCATGAACCGCAGCCAACTGGTGAAAGAAGTGGCAACTATCATGGCCGACAAGTCGGACGCCGAGCGCGCCGTGAGAAAGGCTTTTGACGCCATGACCGCCGCGCTCAACGGCGGCGAGAAGGTGGTCATCACGGGCTTCGGCGCTTTTTCGGTGAAGCTGCGCTCCGCCCGGACCGGCCGCAATCCTAAAACGGGCGAAACAGTAACCGTAGGCCCAAGAAAATCCATCCGCTTCAAACCGTCGGGAGCGCTGCTTTCCTGAACCAGGATTGCCGCAACTTTTTCAATTTAACGGCGTTTGCAGATTAACCCGGAAATCGCAGTTGGATAGCGGAATTCGGCGGCGGCTGGCGGGACACTCCTGTGCAGAATTTTCCTTACATACCTGGCGGACATGCTCGTCAAATTCTGCGCCGGATTGTCTCCGCCATCCGCCGCCTCGGTTCTCGCTACCAACTGCGATTTCCGGGTTAACACAGGTGTTAAAACGATATTCCTGCGGATATTTCCAAACCAAAGCGTCTGTTATACGTTCGGGAGGCATTGCCGCGCATGTCTCCGATTCCGGCGGCAACGCTGAACCGCCGCGTTACATGCCATCTCACCGCCAAAGCCGCGCACACTTCGGCCCCGCTGCCGCCGCTCTCTGAATAAACGCCCGCGCCAACCGTCAGTTCCGGCGTAAGCGAACCATGAGGCAACAATACCGCCCGCAGCAAAACTCTCGCCCCATATAAGGTGTCCGCATGCGAAAGGCCGATTCCGGCTTTGAAATGTTCTTCCGCAAAACGTAAATAATTCAAGCCCAAACCGGAGCGCGAAATGACAGTTTCCATTAAGTCCCGCCCACGCCAGCCTTTCAACGCCATCACCGTGCCATGCCGCAGTTTCCTGCCGGACCGGATATGTTCCGGCAGAGACCATGTTTGAAAACCATCGGACGAGTCGCTGTATGAAATGCCGTTTGTATCGCGGCAGGCAATCGGATTGTCGTAATAAATGCGCCAGACACCCGCATTGCACGGGATAAGGGTTTCACCTTCCTTATCCGCGCCAAAACCGGCCCAGTCCTCTGTTTTGACGGACTGGTAATTTCCGGTCAGGCTGGTTGAGGTGGAATAGCCTATTCCGTCGGCGATTCCGCCGGAAGCCATCCGGCGATACCACAAATAATAATACGGCGGCCTGAACACGACAAACGGGTCTATATATATCCCGCCATCCGGCGGCAGAACATTCGCCGGTTCCGACCATGCCGAGAAATCGCCGGACAGCGGATGGGTTTCCCAAATCCCGTACGATTTCTGCGCTGCATCGGTTGACACGGACACAAACAGGTGAACGCTGCCGTCAACATCCGAAAACCATTCCGGCGCGACGGCTTTCACAGTATTTTCCGGCATGGGAATATCCGGCAGGGCGTTCCAGTTCTCCATATCGCGCGACATGGCAAGCCCCGCCGTTACGGGCGCTGAAGCGCAGCCCCTGGCAGGAGTATATGCCAGCAAAAACCTGCCGTCGCGGTCTCTGAATATGGACGGGTCTCTCAACCCGCTTTGCGGAGAAAACACCGGACCGTTTTTCATGGCGGACCACGAAATGCCGTCAGAGCTTTGGTATATGCGCAGGCTTTCATCCTCGCTGAAAAATGTCGCGTAGATGAACGGCCCGCCCTCCGGCAGTACGCCGGCAAGCGCACCCCGCGCAAATGCAGCGAGCGCAATTACCGCCACACAAATACTACACGTTCCCGCCACTGTCCCCTCCCGTGTAACGCGCAATACAATTCCGGGAAGGAAGACGGCAAGCCAGTAATGCAGTATGGTTTTGCGTTTGGAGTTTTGGCAAAAAACTGGCGGCTATCAATTCCCAGCCACGATCATAACCGAGAATGATAAGCCGCCATCACTTGGCCCGAAAGCCAAGCTATCAGACGGCCTCAATCCAGTTGATCGTGTGCCCCTTCTTTTCGGAAGTGAGCGCACCATGCTCTTACGCATGGTCCCGGTGAAGCCTAAACTTCTCAAATTGTGTTGTGCTTAGAATCTATCCGCTATGTGATGCCTCCTTTCCTGCAAGAAAATTCTACAAAATATGACAGCCATACCGGCTTGTGGGGGGGAGGGGGTTTTTGTTACCCTGATTGCAGGGCTTCCCCGATGGAAGAGAAGAAATATTACACCATAAGCGAAATAAGCCGCGCAGCCGGGGTGCCGGAGCATTCCATACGGTACTGGGAACGGCGGTTCCAGTTGCTGCGCCCAGTGCGCAAGGAAAGCGGACACCGCCGCTACACCGCGCGCGACCTGGAACTGCTCTCCGAAATAAAAGACATGGTCTACCGCCGGAAAATGACGCTGGCCGGGGCTAAAAAAGCGCTCTCCCGCGCAGGGGGGCAGGAGCCGCGCGACGCCGCCGCAGGCCGGGAAACCCTGCGGCTGCTGACGGAAATCCGCAAAGAGCTTGAGGATATCGCAAATTCATGAAACGCAACTATTTCATAGCCGGGCTGGTGATGCTGGTGTTTTTTGTCATTTCTTTTCTGACCAACATACTCGGCCCGGTAATACCGGAAATCATAAGCGGGTTTGGGCTGAACCTGACGCTGGCCGCCGTGCTGCCGTTCTCGTTTTTTATCGCCTACGGGGTGATGTCGGTGCCGGCGGGGATGCTGGTGGAGAAATACAAGGAAAAATCCGTCATGCTGGCCTCTTTCGCGCTGGCGTTTGCGGGCGCGCTGCTGTTTGCGCTGCTGCCGCGCTACGGGGTGGCGATAGTGTCGCTTTTCCTGATAGGCGCGGGGATGGCCGCGCTTCAGGTGGCTATCAACCCGCTGCTGCGCGTCGCCGGAGGAGAGGAACATTTCGCATTCAACTCCGTGCTGGCGCAGCTTATATTCGGCGCGGCGTCTTTCATGAGCCCGCACGTGTATTCATACCTTACCGCCCATGTCGGGACGGGGGAGGGGGGAATCATAGTGCGCGCGCTATCGGCTGTAACGCCGCGGGGGCTGGCATGGGCATCGCTTTACTGGGTGTTTGCCGCAGCGGCGGCGGCGATGGTGGTTATAATCGCGCTGTCCAAATTCCCGGAGGTGGAGCGCAAAGAGGACGAAAAGACCGGCACATGGGCCGTCCACGCGGAACTGCTGCGCGACAAGACCGTCCTGCTGTTTTTCGCCGGTATATTCTGCTATGTCGCCACCGAGCAGGGGATTGCCAACTGGATTTCCCAATTCCTGAAAGTCTATCACAACTGCGACCCGCAGACCGCCGGGGCAAGCGGCGTCTCCTGGTTCTGGGGGCTGATGACGCTTGGCTGCCTGCTGGGAATGCTGCTGCTGAAGTTTTTTGACAGCCGCCGCATCCTTGTCGCTTTTGCCGCGGCGGCGTTCTGCTGCCTTACGGCGGCTTTGTGGGGGCCGGCGGAGGTTTCAAAACTGGCCTTCCCTGCGCTGGGGTTTGCGCTGTCGGTGATGTGGTCTATTATATTTTCGCTGGCGCTTAACTCGGTTTCAAAACATCACGGCGCGTTTTCCGGGATACTCTGCACGGCAATCATGGGCGGCGCGTTTTATCCGCTGCTAATCGGCTGGGCGGGGGACCGCTTCGGGCTGCGGGCCGGGATGTCGCTGCTGTACCTGACGCTGGCTTACATTTTCAGCATAGGGATATGGGCGAAACCCATCATACTCAACGAAACTTTCGCGCGGCGCAGACAGAAGGAACAGGGAGCCTGATTATGGACATAGTGGGCGCGGATTTGGGCGGAACCAATTTCAGGGCCGGGCTGGTGCGCGATGGCAAAACAATCAAAACCGCCGTCAAGGCCATCAACGCGGCGGCGGGGCAGGACGAACTGCTGTCGGATTTTTTCGCGCTGACAGATTCGGTCATCACCCCGCAGGCCAGGGGCATAGGCGTAGGCGTCCCCACCATAGTGGACACGGAGCGCGGGATTATATACGAGACCGTCAATATCCCCGCCTGGAAAGACGTGCCGCTGAAAAAGCTGCTGGAAGAAAGATACAAAATCCCCGCCCGCATAAATAACGACGCCAACTGCTTCGCGGCGGGCGAAAAGTATTTCGGCAAGGCGCGGGAGTTCAAGTCTGCGGTCGGCATGGTCATGGGAACCGGCCTGGGCGCGGGGCTGATTATAGACGGGCGGCTCTACAACGGGCGCAACTGCGGCGCGGGCGAGTTCGGCGAAATCGCCTATCTGGACAAAAATTACGAGCATTATTGCAGCGGCAAATTCTTCAAAGCCAAAGGCACAACCGGCAAAGAGGCGTTCGCAAAAGCCGCCTGCGGCGACAAGGCCGCGCTGGAACTGTTTGAAGAGTTCGGCTCGCATGTGGGCGAGGCGGTAAAGACCGTCATGCTGGCGGTGGACCCGGAGATAATCGTTTTCGGCGGCTCGGTGAGCGCGGCGTTCGGGTTTTTTGAGCCGGCGCTGCGGAAATCGCTGCAATCGTTTTCGTACAAACGCTCCGCCGAAAATCTCAAAATCGCCGTCTCGGAAACCGCGGATATGGCGATACTGGGCGCCGCCGCGCTGATTTTTAACGCCAAAGAATGCTAAAATAGTATTTCGCGCCGCGATACCGGGGAGTGGCTCAATGGTAGAGCGCTCGCTTGGGGTGCGAGAGATTCCGGGTTCAATTCCCGGCTCCCCGATATCGCGGCGCGGCTTTTCATGCAAAAGAAAATAGCCATACTCTACGCCAGGGAACCCTCCGGCCATGTAAGCGCGGCCCGCGCCGTGCAGGAAAGCCTGGCCGCGCGCGGCGCGCAGGCCGTGCGGGTGAACCTGTCGCACGATTTATACCGGCTGCCGGGCCGGCTCACCGGCGCGCTGTATGTGGAAATGCTGCGCTACACCCCCTTTGTCTGGGAACTGCTCTACGACGACGCGCTGGTGCGCGCGTTCGCCATTCCGGTAAAAAAACTGTTTTTTCACAAAAGCGCGCGCAAGCTCAGCGCCCTGCTGGCGGAGCACGGCTTTGACGCGGCGGTATGCACGCATTCGCTGCCGTGCTTTGTGCTCTCGCGCGCGAGAATGGACATTCCGGTGTTTGCCGTGCTGACAGATTTCAGCGCGCATCATTTCTGGCCGGAAAAAGGCGTGGCGGGATATTTCGTGCACGAGGAAAGCGCGCGGCGGGACCTTATCTCCCGCGGCATCGCGCCGGAGCGGGTGGCGGCCACCGGCATTCCCGTGCGCGGAGCGTATCTGAACGCCCCGCCGCGCCAGCATGCGCTGCACCAGCTGGATTTAGACCCGTCCCTTCCCTGCGCGCTTTTATGCGGCGGCAGCAAGGGGCTGGGGCATATGGAGGAAGGGCTTGCCGCGCTGGGCAGGGTCCCCGGGCTTCAGATAATAGCCTCCTGCGGCGCCAACGAGCCGCTGCGCAAAAAACTATCAGACGCGGCGCGCGGCGCGCGGCATATCCGCGTGCTGGGCGAGACCGACACTCTTGACGCCGCCATGGGCGCGGCGGATTTTATCGCCGGAAAGACCGGGGGAATCACCTGCTCAGAGGCGCTGGCCATGGGCAAGCCGCTGCTGATATTTGCGCCGCTGCCCGGGCAGGAGGCGCGCAACGCCCGGTTCCTTATTTCGCGCGGCGCGGCCTTCCATGCCGCAAACGCCGCGCAATTGCGCGATGTGGCGGAAAAACTGACGCGGGACGCCGCATACCGAGGCGGCATTCTGCCTGCGATGTCCGCGCTGGCGCGCCCCCGCGCCGCGGACGAGATTGCCGAGACTGTGCTTTCCTCGCTATGCGCGTAGCAGCCAGGCAGGTTTCCGCGCTGGACGGCACAACAAAACTGCTGCTCCGCTGCGCCGACGGCGCATTGTCCGAGGCCGTGGTTTTATTCAACAAAAACAGGGTGTCGGCCTGCCTGTCGTCCCAGTCCGGCTGCGCATGCGGCTGCGCCTTCTGCGCCACCGGGCGGCTGGGATTTGCGCGCAACCTCACGGCGGAAGAGATAATAACCCAATACGAGCAATGCCGCCTCGTCGCCCCGCCGGAGAGCATTGTCTTTATGGGGATGGGCGAGCCGCTGCTGAACTGGGAAAACCTCAAACAGGCCATACTCGCGCTTTGCGACCAGCGGGGCGTCAATTTCCCGCAAAGCAGAATTACGGTCTCAACCGTCGGGATAACGCCCGTCATGCGCGAACTGGCGCATTCGGAGCTTAAGGTGCGGCTGGCGGTGTCGCTTGTTACGGCGGACGAAAATGAAAGGGCGAAACTTGTGCCTGTAAGCGCGCGCTATCCGCTGGGAGAAATAATCGCCGCCGCGCGCCATTACTGCGAGGAAAGGAAAAGGCAGGTGTTTTTTGAATACATTCTCTTAGGCGGATTAAACGATTCGCCGGAGGACGCGCGGAAACTGCTGTCCCTGATTGACGGCGTTGACTGCAAAATCAACCTCATCCCGTATAATGCCGCCGGAGGGGGGGATTTCGCCCCGCCGTCCGCGGAAAAGGCAATGGAATTCCAAAAAACAATAATGGCCGCCGGAATAAGGGCCTATCTGCGCCGGGAAAAAGGCTCGGACATCAAAGCCGCCTGCGGCCAGCTTGCGGGGGCAGCATGAAAACCGCGCTCATAACCGGCGCCTCGTCCGGGCTGGGGCTGGAGTTCGCACGCAGGCTGTCGCGGGACGGGTTTGCCGTCGCGCTTGGCGGCAGGCGCAAAGACGCGCTTGAAGCGGCGGCAAATGAAATCGCGTCCACCGGAGGCGCGGCGCTGGCCTGCCCCGGAAACATAACCTCGCCGGAGGATTTAAGCCGCTCCGCCGCCGCCGTAAAAGAGCGGTTCGGCGGCATTGATTTTCTGATACTCAACGCCGGGGTAGCACACATAAGCCTGCTTGCCGATTATGACGATTTTTCAAAGATGAAAGAGGACATTGAAACCGATTTGTGGGGAACGATCCTCTCCGCGCGGATATTCCTGCCGCTTATGCGGCCCAATTCCAGGATACTTTTTGTCGCCTCGGCTTTCGGGCTTGTCGGCGGGGCGGGATATTCCACTTACTGCGCCGCCAAGGCGGGGATGATAAATTTCGCCCAGTCGCTGCGGCGGGAGCTGCTGTGCAAAGGCATAGCCGTGCATGTGGCCTGCCCCGCCGACATAGCCACGCCCATGTATTACGGCGAACTCAGGGACCTGCCGGCATGGATGGGAAAATTCCCCGGCAAACGCCGCCCCCTGCCGGCAGACAAAACGGCGGACAGAATTCTTGCAAAATGCAGGGGGGGCAATTTTATCATCACCAGCGATTTCACGACCTTCCTGCTCCGCCTGGCGGCCAGGGTTCTGCCGGAAAGCGTCATGCTGCGCGTCGTTGACCGCGCGCTGCCGCTGCCGGGAAAATAGCCCGCCGGCAACTCTCAACACATCTTACGCAGTTGAGTCAATAAGGCGATTTGGGGCGTTTGAAGCGGCGGGCAAGCTCGCCGCTTTCCAGGGTTATCATGGTGGGGCGGCCATGCGGGCAGATGAGGCCCTCGCGGCAGGATTTCAAATCGTAAATCAGGCGCATTGCCTCCGGCGGAGACAGCCTGTCGCCGGCCTTGACGGCGCGTTTGCAGGCCGCCATGGCCACGGCCTCGCGGCGGGCCTGCTCCTGCGGCTGCGGCTCCGGCGCGGTCTGGGCGAAACGGGTTATAAAATCCCCGATATCCGCGTCGGAAAAATGAAACACCGACGGGACCGAGCGCACCATAAGCTCCGCCGGGCCGGACTGCTCTATTTCAAAACCCGCCTCGCAAAGATACTGCTGCCAGGACATGACGGCCTCCGCCACGCTGGCGGACACGTCCACTATCACCGGCAGCATAAGCCGCTGCACCACCGGCATTCTGGCCGAAAGCTGGCGCAGATACTCCTCGTAAAAAACGCGCTCCTGCGCGGCATGCTGGTCCACTACTATCATGCCGTCCGCGCACTCGTAAACCAGATAGCTGCCGTGTATCTGGCCCAGATGGCGGTACGGCGGCTTCCACCAGTCCGGGTCCTGCTCCGATTGCGAAAACCCCTCTATGACAACGCCATGCTCCGTCTCGCGTACGGAAGGCGCGGCTTCCCGCGCAGCGCCGCCCATGAGCATGGATATTTCCTCAAGCGAAACACGGGAAGGGGGCGTTTCCTCCTCAAGCCGAGGGGGGGCCGCGCGCCCGGCGGCCTCCGGAGGCAAAGCCGGCGGCGGGGCAGCCCCGCCTATCACCGCGCCGGAAACCGCGTTGGCCACGGACTTGAAAATGCGGCTCTCGTTTTTGAAGCGGACATCCCGCTTCTGTGGATGGATATTGACGTCAAACTCGGACGGCGGCAATTCAATGAACAGCACGCAGGCCGGATGCTGGGTTTTGGGCCTGTAGCCCTCGTAAGCCCTGTAAAGCGCCTGGGAAAGCGTTTTGCAGTTCACCGGCCTTCTGTTGACGAAAAAATATTGCAGCGCGCGCGTGGCGGGCATTTTATCCGGCGCGCTTACAAGCGCCGCAATCCCGGCGGCCCCGTCATCGGCGCAAATCATGCCGGAGGAAACAGCCTCGCCAAGCACTATGGCGGCGCGCTCGGCCAGCGCGGCGCCGGCGGGGACGCAGTAAATGTCGCTGCCGTCGGCGCGGACATTGAAGGCAATGCCCGCGTTGGCCAGTATGCATTCCTCCGCCGCGCGCAGCAGGTGGGAACGCTCGGTCCCGGCGCTTTTGAGAAATTTCAGCCGGGCGGGGACGTTGAAAAACAAATCCCGCACCTCAACAGTGGTCCCCGGAACCGGCGGGGCCTCGGTCCGGGAGAGCAGTTTGCCGCCCTCCACGGTTATCCGGGCGCCGCGCATGTTTTCCCCGCGCGCGCAGGTTGAAACGGCCAGGCGCGAAACCGCGGCTGTGGCATACAGCGCCTCGCCGCGAAAGCCGAAAGTGCAAAGGCTGTCCAAATCCTCGTAGGCGCTGATTTTGCTTGTGGCATGGCGCAGGACGGCGCGCTCCAAATCGCCGGCTTCCATGCCGCAGCCATCGTCGTTGACGCGGATGAGGGCGCGCCCCGCGTCCTCAAAATCTATATTGATTGTTTTTGCGCCGGCGTCAACCGCGTTTTCCAGCAGTTCCTTAAGGACGCTGGCGGGACGCTCCACCACCTCGCCCGCGGCGATTTTCTCTATTATTTCCGGCGCGAGAACATGTATTTTTCCCATAAATCAGGAAAGGCGCTTTTTCCACTCCGCTATCACATGCAGCGCCTCAAGCGGGGTGAGTTTTTCCGGCTCGCAGCTTCGGATTTCGCCCAGCACCGGATTTTCCGCCTCAAACATCGGCAGTTGCGGCGGGCCGGAGGAAACGACTCCAGCCTTGCTTTCCAGTTCCTCCAGCATTTTCCTGGCGCGCATTATGCAGGAGGGGGGAAGGCCGGCCAGTTCCGCCACATGTATGCCGTAGGACTTGTCGGCGGGGCCGGGGGCGATTTTGTGCAGGAACACTATCTCGGTTTTGCCGGAGGAGTTCGCAAATTCTCGCACGTCCACGTTGAAGTTCTTTATGCCGGGGTATTTCTCCTCCAGCGCGGTGAGCTCAAAATAATGCGTGGCAAAAAGCGTTTTGGGGCCGCCTTTGGGGTTGCGCAGGCCTTCCACCACCGCCCAGGCGATGGAAATGCCGTCAAAGGTGGAGGTGCCGCGCCCCACCTCGTCCAGAAGCACCAGGCTGCGGTCCGTGGCGGTTTTGAGTATGACGGCAGTCTCGCGCATTTCAACCATGAAAGTGGATTCGCCGCGGTTGAGCGCGTCATGCGCGCCGATGCGGGTCATTATCCTGTCCACCAGTCCCACCCGCGCCGAGGCCGCGGGAACAAACCCGCCCATCTGGGCCATCACGGCTATCAGCGCGTTCTGGCGCAGATATACGCTTTTGCCGCTCATGTTGGGGCCGGTGATTATCATTATCTGCGGCTCTTTGTCGCCGATGCTGATGCTGTTGGGGACAAAGCTGCCGGCGGGCAGCGCGGCCTCCACCACGGGGTGGCGTCCGTCGCATATCTCAAGGTCGCGGCTGAGATCCACTTCCGGGCGGCGCCAGCCGCCGCGCCGGGCGGCTTTGGCAAGGGAAATGTATACGTCTATCTCCGCCGCCGCGCGCGCAAAGGAGCGGAAATCCGAGATGCGCTCCGCCAGCGCGGCGCGCAGCTGGTCAAAAAGATGTTTTTCCAGCTTTGCAATCCTGTCTTCGGCGCCAAGTATTTTAGACTCCAGCGTCTTAAGCTCCTCGGTTATGAAACGCTCGGCGTTTACGAGGGTCTGCTTGCGGACATAATCAAAAGGCGCGCGGGAGACATTGGCCTTGGTGATTTCAATATAGTAGCCGAAAACCGAATTATAGCCCACTTTAAGCGTGTTTATCTGGGTGCGCTCGCGCTCGCGCTTTTCTATGCCGGCGAGGCTGGCGCGGGCGTTTTTTTTGAAGCCGCGCGCCTCGTCCAGCTCCGCGTTATAGCCGTCGCGTATCGCGCCGCCGTCGGAAACGCGCTGCGGCGGATTGTCGCTCAGCGACTGGTCCAGCAGCGCGCGCATTTCGCAGAGGGGGGGATAGGCCGCTTCAAAGCGCGTCCACAGCCGGGGCGCCACTGCCGCGCCGCCTTTGTCAAACCAGGCTTTGAACCCGTCCAGCGAATGCAGCGAGCGGCGCAGCCCGCCCATATCGCGCGGAGAGGCCCCCGCCGCCGCGACCCTGCTTATGGCGCGCTCTATATCGCACATCTCGCGCAGCATTTGCTCAAGCTGCTGGCGGGACTGGGCATTTTCGCAGAATTCTGACACGCAGTTCTGGCGGGCCTGTATGGAAGGCAAATCTATAAGCGGCTGCAATATCCATTCCCGCAGCAGCCGCGCGCCCATCGGCGTGGCGGCGTGGTTGAGGACGCCGAAAAGCGAATGTTTCCTGCCGCCGCCGGAGGAGGATTCCACAAGCTCCAGCGTGCGCACGGCGCTCTCGTCCATCTGAAGGCAGGAGGCGGGCTCCCGCAGCGAGGGGACCAGCGCGTCTTTAAGCCGCGGCTCGTTTTCCGACACGTAGCGCGCGGCGCGCAGCGCGGCCTTTAGCGCAAGCTGGCGGTTGGCCCAGATTTCGCGCGAGGGCCAGTTCTGCGGCGCGGCAGTATCGCCGGAATAGGGGGGCAGTATTGTGAGCGCCGCGCCGCCCTTTACGGCCTCCAGCGCGGCGGCGGTTTTGCGCTCCGCCGCGATTTCGGAGGGGGAAATCCTGGCCAGCACCGAGACCAGCGCCTTGAAATCCGAATCCCCGATTTTCTGGGCGGCCCAGAACTCTCCGGTGGAAACCTCCACGCAGGCCAGCCCCCAGCCGATAACATCGGCCTCCACGCAGGCCAGATAGTTTGAACTGGACGCTTCCAGCAGCTCGTCCTCAATGACCGTGCCGGGGGTGATAAGGCGCACCACCTCGCGCTTGAAAAGCTTGGAGCGCCCGTCCGCGGAATCGCCGGAGACCTGCTCGCACACGGCGATTTTATGCCCGGCTTTCAGAAGTTTGGCTATATAGGACGGACTGGAGTGGTAAGGGATGCCGCACATCGGCACGTTCTGGCGGGCGGTAAGCGTCAGGCCCAGCGCCGCGCTGGCGGTTCTGGCGTCGTCGTTGAACATCTCGTAGAAATCGCCCAGCCGGAAAAAAACAATGGCATGGGGGTATGACGCCTTTATCGCCTGATACTGCTTCATCAGGGGGGTCTCCGCCAGTGTCTCGTTCTGCATGGAATTATTTTAGCAAAAGCGCGGCGGCGATTGCGGCGGCCAGCGCGCCTGCCGCCAGCGCCGCCGCCAGCGCAAGGCCGGGTGTGGAATACTCCAGAGAAAATTCTCCGGCTCCCTCTTTGACATGAACCAGCGTCTGCCAGGATTTGTATTCGCTCAATTCAAGCGGTTCGCCGTTTGCGTCCCAAGCCCTGAAATGCGGGTTGTAAAGGATATTGACCACATAATTTCCGCCGGCGGACGGGGAACGGAGGCGCACTTTAAGCCTGTTGGCGGAAAACGCGCAGTCCCCGGCGGGGGCGGTTTCGCCCTCGCGGAAAACCATGGGCAGGGCGCGGGCGTCCTCGTATATAAGCCGCCGCCCGTCCCGCGCGGCGGGCCTGATGCCGTGTTCCGCGAAAAACCTCCCGTAGCGGCCAAGCGCGGTGTCCGGCAGCACATACCAGCGCACGCCCCAGACGCGCAGCACCAGCAGCCGTTGTTCAGACAGCGGCTCCTCCCAGTAGGAGGAGACATTCAGGCCGAAGCATATCCAGTCGTTTTTCAGGGCGCGCAGGGTGTCATAGCCCGCGAAATGATAAAGGCCGAAAAGCGTGGCATAATCAAAACCCAGAGGCGGCATTGCGTCGGTCTCGCAAGGCCGGTAGCCCAGGGTGAGTATTCGCCCCGTGGAAAGCATGGCCGCGCGCGGCTCCCGCGCCGGAATTTTATCCGTATAAAGTCTGAACGACGCATAAGGCCCGGCGCCGAAAAAGACAGCCATGTTAAGCAAATGCAACGCAAGCGCGGCGTGCGCGGCCCGCCGGGACAGAAATTCCAGCCCGAAAGCCGCCAGCACGCAGATGAATAAATTTGCGAAAATCAGCGCGCGGAAATGGCAGTGCAGCAGCCGCAGCCCGGGCAGCCGCCACTCGTAGAAATTAAACGCCCCGGCGGACCACAGCAGGCAGCCCAGCGCCAGCGCGCCGAAAACGGCGCAAACCGCCGCCGCGCCGTTTCTGCGCGCGCGGACCAGCGCAAGAACAGCAAGCGGGGGAATTATATAGCCCAGATAGGACATGGCGTCCATGCTGTAAGTCTCTCTCCAGCCGGGGAAATGGCGCGACCAGGGCCAGACAATGCCTTTTAGCCACTGCGCGGCGGGAAGGCTGTTTTTGGCGAATTCGGGCAAAGACATGCCGTGCGCGCGGCTTCCGGCAAGGCTTATCTTTTCAAGAAGAAGCAAAAAATTCGGCGCGGCGGACAAAACGCCAAGCGCGGCGGCGCAAACGCAAAGCAGCAATGTCCCCCGGTGGCGGCATGCAAGGAAAACCAGCGCGCGCCACGCATCCTCCGCAATCCGGCGTGCCCCGCCGCCGCGCCAGGCCAGCAGTGCGGCGGAGTTGGCGGAAATCTCATCGGCCAGAATAACAGCAGCCATAAAAACCGGCAGCACCGCGAAGCTGCGCAGCAGGTATTCCGGATTGTCAACCCAGGCAAGCGCGGCGCTGGCGCAGAACAGCGCGAAAAAACCCTTCCCGTCTCCGCGCGAGTATATCCTGTACGCGCCGTATGCCATGAACGGGAAAAAAGCCGCCGCCGGGCCGACCATCCACCAGCAGGTCTGGGTCAGTATCACAAAGGGGCATGTCATCCACGCCGCCGCGCCGAAAGCCGCAGGCCACAACCCCAGCCCCATAGACGAGGCGAAAACAAAAAACCCCATGCCGGACAGATACATCCAGGCAAAAGCCAGCAGGTCCACCGCGCCCCAGAAATGGCCCAGCAGAGCATTGCTGAGCCACACCGCCGGCAGGCCGGCGGGGCAGGGCATCATCGCGGCGGGCGCGCCCAGAAACTGGTGGAAATTGAACTGCGCCAGTTCCCCGGCGCGCAGCGCGCGGAAAGCATGAACAAAATAAGGAAGCGAAATATCGCGGTTATCGTCCTGAAGGAAATAATACGGGATGCGGCTTTCCAGAATGAAAGCGAAAAGCGCGGTTATTGCGGCGCAGACAAGCGCGAACGCCAAAAGCCTGCGCATTCGGATTTTGGCAAACCTTTCACGGAAAGTCATGCTATGCATTTAGGCGGATTTGCGCATGCAAACATCCCCGCTCACTCAACACGGCGGATGGATAATTGGCGGCTGATGATTTTTTTGGAATCGTGCGCGAAAATATGCTCCTGCAGTTCGCCGCCAAAAAGCAGGCCTTTGCGCGGACCATCCAGTGAAACATGGAAGGTATATTGATAGTTGGTGTCCATGCTGCTGTTAGCAGTTTTATAGTAATTGCCCATTGTCATTACTTTGAAATAAGCCTGCGGCGCACCGTTTATCGTATCAACACGTTGGAACAGCATTACCGGATTGCGATTGTGGAATACTCCGTCTTTCAGCGGAATATCCCGCGAAGGCCTTATTTGCATGAACCCCAAAGACTGCGGCTCAAGCCTGGCGACCGTGGGACCGAAGGTGTGGACATCCATCAGCTTGTAATACAAGAACAAGCCAATCGGATTACCCATATACGTCTGATAGGCTTTGAGTATGGCCGAAGTGAAATCGCCCTCGTCCAGCCGGCAGGTGTATGCGAGCGTTTGCGGATAGCCGGCGATAAGCTCCGGCAGCGGCGTCATGCCCGGCGAAGATATCTTATCCTTGTCGTTTGCGATTTTGCGGTATTGCGCGCCGGTTATTTCAAATTTCTTGCGCTTTTCGCCGTTTTCCTCAACAACGGTTTCGTTCACGCGGACCCGTATTTCCTCCGCTTGCAGGAAATCCTTAACTGTCTCAAAACCACCGCGCATGTCCAACGAATAAATGTAATCCACATCCTCAAAATCATAAGAGATTTTTTCACCGGTTTTATAATCGTGCGTGAACGAATACAAGACGGGTTTTTCCTGCGCGGGCGCCGCCGTGCCGGAAAAAGCAGCCAGCGCGATTACCGCAATCATTTTCATATCCGTTTTCCTCCTATGCGGATTTGCGCGGCGGGCCGCCTGTCCGCAGGCGGGCCTGCTTGTCCAGCATGATGCCCACTATGGTCGGGTCAACCATGTGCATGCCGGCGGTGGAGATTTTGGCAAGGTTGCGTATGCTTTCTTCCGCGGTTTCGCCGACAAAGCCCTCCCGCTCGCTTATGCCGTAGCCGTGCATTCCCATGTAGGCCGAGCGTATGGCGCAGTCGGCGGAACTGACCACTTTAAGCGCGCAGCCGCTTTTGGCCCCGTCGCAGAGCATTCCGCCCAGATCGCTGACGACATTGTTTACCGCAAGGCCAAGCGCCTTCGCGTCCGGCCCGCGCCGCTGATAAACTATCGCCGCCGCCGCGCCGACGCCTGCGGCGATGGCGCAGCCGCATATCGGCGCAAGCCCGCCGGTGAATAGTTTCACGTATCCGTTTAACAGATGCGACAGGCAGATGCTTTTGTAAATTTTCCGCTCCGGCACGCCGAAGGCCCTGCCGACGTTATAAGGAATCAGCGCGGCCACTATGCCCTGATTGCCGCTTTCGCCGCTGGACATTACCGGAAGGGCGATGCCGTCCATGCGCGCGTCCGCCGCGCAGGCCGCCAGTATTTTGGACGAGGAGAAAACATCGTTCTGCAAAAAACCCCTGCGGCGCAAATCCATCAGGTAATAGCCCACTTTTTTGAGCTTCATGCCGGCATTGGAGGCGGCCAGATTCATCTCCACGCCGCTGCGGATATAATCCAGCTCCTCTTTGCCCGCCTTGTCCGCCAGCCGGGCCATGTCCTCTATGGTGAGCTTTGCCATGGCGGCTTTGTAGGCCGCCGGTTTGGAATGCTCCGCGCGCGAGCTTATTATGGCGCGGGAATTTTTCTCAAGGCGGGACACATGGGTGTGCGCGCCGGAAATGACGCACGCCGCCCTGTCCTTGCCGGCGCGCAGGCGGGCCTCTATGTAAATATCGCTTTTGCCGGAGGCCACGCTCATGCGCGCCGCGCCGGAGGAGATATAGCGGCCCGCGCGCCTTGCCAGCGCGGGGTCCGCGGCCTTGAGTATTTCCATCCCGCGCTCCGGCGCGGCCAGCAGCGCGCCCATGACGCCGGCCAGCAGATTGCCCTTCTCTCCGCCGGTGTTTGGCAGGTTGACGCCCATGCCGTTTTTATACGTCCCCGAATCAAGCGTGAACTGCATCGTTTGCGGGGTTTTGCCCAACGCTTTGGCCGCATGGGCCGCGCACAGCGCGACCGACACCGGCTCCGTGCATCCCATGGCGGGGTAAACCTGATGCTCCAGCAATTCCTTTAATATGTTCACGGCAATTTCTCCTTGTCCAGCAGGCCGCTGCTTTTGAAGCTGAAATACCCGCCCTTGCCCACGATTATATGGTCGTGCACCCGCAACCCCAGCGTGGAGGCGGCCTTGATAAGCTCGTGAGTGAGATTTACATCCTCGTGGGAAGGCGTCGGGTCGCCGGAGGGATGGTTATGCACGAATATCATCGCCGCCGCCCGGCGGGAGATGGCGTATTCCACCACCTTGCGCGGGGAAATGGCGGCGCGGTCTATGGTGCCTTCGGCTATGCGGTCGCAGGCGATGACGGTATTGCGGGTGGTGAGATAGATGACTTCAAAAATCTCGTCGCGCTCGCCTTCCAGCGAGGCGCGGCAGTAGCCGGCGGCGTCCTCAGGGGTGGTGATGCTGGGTTTTTCCTTTACCTCGTCCAGAAAATAGCGGCGCACCAGGCCGCGCAGCCGCTGCCGGTGCTGGAGATGGGGGGGGCGCTCAGGCTGCATGCGGCCTCGTCGCCAGCAGCGCCGCGGCGGCGGCTGCCGCGCAGCCCGCGCCCAGCAGGAAAGGCGCGGCAGGGCCGATTTTATCCCACAAAATCCCCGCGGCCAGACTGGCCGCAAACGCCAGAATTCCTGAAACGCCCTGGAATACGCCCATGGCCGCGCCCCTGTTATGCTCGCCGCTGAAATCAGCCACCATCGCCTTTGCGACACCCTCGTTGAAAGCGCCGTAGAAACCGTAGGCCGCAAACAGCAGCCATACAAGCCGCGCGTCCCGCGCCGCGCCGAAACCCAGATACACGGCGGAGAAAACGGCAAGCCCGAAAATCATGGTATTCCTGCGCCCGATTTTGTCGGACAGCCAGCCCGCCGGCGCGGCGCACAGCGCATAAACGATATTGTAGCCGATATAGGCCATTATCACGTGCGCGGCGGTAAAGCCCATGCTTTTCGCCTTGAGCAGCAAAAACACGTCGCTGGAATTGCCCAGCGAGAAAATGCCGTATGCCAGCAGAAAGCCCCAGAACCGAGGCGAAAGAGATTTCACGCTTTCCCAAAACGGGATTGTCCGCGCGGACGCCGGTGCGGAGGGGACTGCCTCTCCCACTCTCCTGACCAGCACAAGCACGCCCAGCGCCGCCGGGATGAATGCAATGGCGAATACGGCCCTGTAAACAGCCTCGTCCGAGCGCAGCCCCATTTTCGGCAGAAGCGCAAGCAATGCCAGCGATATGGCCGGGCCCAGGGCCGCCCCCGCCGTGTCCATCGCGCGGTGGAAGCCGAAAGCCTTGCCCCAATGCTCCCGCGGGGCGGAGGAGGCCACCAGCGCATCCCGCGCCGGAGTGCGCACCCCCTTGCCCGCCCGGTCAACAATCCTGGCAAACAGCACGAAAGGCCACGATGCCGCCAGCGCCAGCAGCGGCTTGCTCAGCGCGGACAGGCCGTAGCCGAAAACGACAAAAGGCTTGCGCCGCCCGGCACGGTCGGACCAGAAGCCGCCGCCGGCCTTGAGCAGGCTGGCAACAGCCTCCGCGCAGCCCTCTATCAGGCCGACGACGCTCATAGGCGCGCCCAGCACGCCGCGCAGGAAAAGCGGCATCAGCGGATACAGCATTTCGCTGGAAATGTCGGTGAGCCCGCTCACTATGCCCAGGCTGATGATATTGGGAGTCAGACCTTTTTTCAACTTTTCAAACATGCTTCATTCGCCGCAGGAAGGGCATTGCTCCTGCCTGTCCTGCTGGCCGTAGGGATTTAACAGACGCTCCACATTCCAGTATATGCAGTATGCCGACATAATCATTATCGCGATGAAAACCCACAAAAACCAGACCGGCAGCCTGCCCAGCTGCTCAATCTGCTTTTGCACAAGCCTTTGTATAAACCCTTTCATAAGCGGAGTTATGGAATTATACGTTTTTTGGCCCGGTTTTCAGCGTTTGGCGGCAAGTCCGCGCAGCATCTCCAGCCCGGAGGCAAAGCCGGGGGCTTCAAGCAGCCGGGCATAGACCTGCGCGCCAAGTTCCTTGCCGGCGGCTATGTCGGAGGGATGATGCACGCCGGAGATAACGCGGTAAAGCGCGGCCTCGTCCGCGCGGGCCATGAACTGCTCCCTCCGTTCCGGCGCGACATCGCAAAGCAGCAACGCGAACACCCGCGACAACGTGGCATGGCCGCTGGGATAGGCGTAGCCGCCCACCCAGCCTATGCAGGAATGCGGCCCGCCCGGCCTGTTGAAAGGCCGCGGGCGCTTGTAGCGCTGCTTGAAATTTTCCGCCGCAAGGCCGGCGTCCCAGCCCACGCGGTTCAGAAACTCCGCCGCCTGCGGGGTGAGCGGGAAGGGGCTTATGTCGCCGAACATCTGTTCAAACGTGCCGTCATACTGCGACTTCGCGGCGGCGCACTGCGCGGCGGTGCGCCTGTTCTGCCATTGCAGCAGGACTTCCATATCGGCCTTGTCCTCTGCGGAACCCTGAAGCGGCGCGGGCGCGATTGCGGCGGCGCGTTCCGCGCCGCGGGCCATATAATGATAGCGAGGAATTGAGGAACAGCCGCATAAAAGCGCCGCGGCAAAGATGACGAGAATATTCACAAGAACTCCTTTCCGGCGAATGCGCGCAGCCGCGCGGTTTCCTCCGGGGCCAGCGGACGCCAGCGGCCCGGCTCCAGCCCGGCGGCATCCAGCGGGCCGATTTTGCAGCGGAACAGCCGCAGCACCGGATGGCCGGCGGCTGCCAGCATGCGCCTGGCCTGGCGGTTGCGGCCCTCGCGCAATTCAATTTCCACCCAGGCGGTGGGCACGGTTTTCCTGAAACGCACCGGCGGGTCGCGGGGGGGAAGGCCCGGGTCCGCAATCAGGCGGGCGCGGGCAGGGCGGCAGGGGCCGTCTGAAAGGGTTATGCCGCGCGCCAGTTTCTCAAAAACCTCCGGGGCGGGAACCCGCTCCACCTGCGCCCAGTAGACGCGCGGATGCGCGAATTTCGGATTGCAAAGCCTGTGCTGCAACATCCCGTCCGAGGTGAGCAGCAGCAGCCCCTCGCTGTCATGGTCCAGCCGGCCCGCGGGGTAGACGCCCTTCGGAAAACCGAACTCCGCTAGGGATTTATGCCCCGCCAGCGGCCTAAACTGCGACACCGCGCCGTAAGGCTTGTTGAACAATATGCAGGTCATAGGCGCGAAAGCGCGGCTCCAAGCCATATCAGAGCAAACGGCAAAATCAGCAGCAATCCAAGCGCGGTATGGGCGAACAGGCGCAGCAGCATTGCGTTGAGCCTGAACGCGGCCAGCGCGCCGCCCGCCACCGCCATTCTGCCGGCAAAAACCGCGGCGGGCCGGATGACGCCCGCAACAGCGGCGCGCCGTATGCGCGAGAAAAGCTCCTCTTTAAGCGCGGCGGCGGACAGCAGAAAAGCCATGGCCGCAAGCAAAGGCAAGCCGCCGCGCGCCGCGACGCGGACGCGCAGCAGGACCTCCGCTACGGCAGCGTACAAATCCTCCGCCCGCGCGCACTGCGCAATACGGCCCAGCACAGCCTCGGCAACGATATCATAGACGGCGGCTATAATCTCCTCAGCCTTTGCGGCGAGGGCGCCCAGGCTTTCCAGCCCTGCGGCAAATGCCGCATACGCCGCCGCAGCCAGCGCGTAAATCCCGAACAGCGGCGCGGCGGCCAGCCATTTCCACACGGGCGGCCAGTGCCGCCACGCGATTTCCGACTGCCACACAAGCCACGCCGTCCCGCCGCAGAGCAAAAACGCGCCCGCGCCGTATGCCGCCAGCGCCAGCAGCGAGTATTTCAGCGACCGCCGCAGCGCGCGCATTATGGTTTCACGCAAATCCATACAACAACCTTAATATATGCTCTGCGGTTTTGCAACCGCGCGCAGAATAGCTACAATTGCAATAATGGCTGTTGATAAATTCCGCGCCCCCAAACCGCTTGTACTGGCGCTATGCGCATTGTCGGCGCTGCTGGGGCTTTTCTTTGTCTACGACCACTGGGTTTACCAGAAACGGACGGGCGGCGGCAGCTGGGTGTTCAAAGTGCTGCCCGCTCCGGCGCAGTATCTGGACAACGTAATCTCCGACAACGCCACGTTTTTCATCGGCGGGATAGAGCCGGACAAGAGAATCTCCATCGCCGCCATTGATGACGACACCCTGGGCCGGCTGGGCTTTCCTTTCCAGCGGCGCTACCACGCGCGGCTGATAGACCGCCTGAGCGCGCTGGGCGCAAAGGTGATTGTTTTTGATGTGATGTTTCTGGAAGCCGACAAGCTAAACCCTGAAGACGACAGGCAACTGCTGCAATCGGTCGGGAAAGCCGGCAATGTGGCGCTGGCCGGGCTGATGGAGAAAACCGCCACCATGCAGGGAGAGGGAATGGACGCGGTTACCGGCGAAACGGTGCGCTTCCGCTTTCCCTTCGGCGGGCTGAGGGAGGCCGCCCTGCTGTGCGCGTTTCCAAACACCGAGGCTTTCGTTGACAGGGACGGGCATCTGCGCAGGATGATGATATTTGACAACCGCGCCGGCTACAGCGCCGCGCCCGGCTCCGGCTACGGCTACTGGCAGGGAAAGCCCATAGCCTCGCTGGCGGCGGGAGCCTACAGCGCGCTGACCGGAACGAAACTGGAAGACGTGCAGTCGCTTTTCCCCGAAAACATTTACCGGCTGAACCTGGCGCAGGTGATGCTGCGCAAAAAATCCCCCGGCAGGCCCGGCGCGGCAGAAGACGCCAAACAGGTCAAATCGCTTTACCCGCAGATTTCAATAGTGGACATACTGGACGGCGCGCTCTCCGACGGGGAAAAGGCGCTTATAAAAGACGGCGCGGTCTTCGTGGCCTCCACCAGCATGGGCGCATACGACCATTACTCCGGTCCCTACGGCGACAAGGTGCCCGGGGTGATGTTCCACGCCAATCTGCTGGACAACATGCTCAACAAAAACTGGATGCGCCCCGCGCCGGCTTATGTCTCCTTCGCGGCGATGATTGCGCTTTTGTGGGCGTCGCTTGTCGCATTCAACCTGCCGCTGATATGGGGCGCGGTTTTTACGGTTGCGCTGGCGGCATTGTGGGCCGTGATTTATGCCGTAGTTTTCATGGGCGGCGGGCTGCTGGCCATGGTTATGCCGGAGACCGGTATTGCGGCGGGGTTTGCGGCGGTTACATTCTACCGCGTGGTGGTGGAAGGCAAGGAAAAACGCTGGATAAAGGGCACCTTCGGGCAATACCTCTCGCCCAAGGTGGTGGAAATCATCATCAAGGACCCGGCCAGGCTCAAGCTGGGCGGCGAAAAGCGCGAGATGACGATTTTCTTTCTGGACATAGCGCATTTCACCTCCATATCAGAGAAAATGGACCCGGAGGCGCTGCCGGTTTTCCTCAACCGCTATCTGTCTGCATTCACGGATATAATCCTGGAAAACGACGGCGTGGTGGATAAATACATAGGCGACTGCATCATGGCCTTCTGGAACGCGCCGCTGGACCTGCCGCAGCACCAGTACTACGGCTGCCTGTCCGCGGTGCAGTGCATAAAGGCCATAGAGGAACTCAATAAAAACCTGCCCCCCGGCCTGCCGGAGACGCCAGCCATCAGAATCGGCCTCAACTCCGGCTTTGTGAAGGTGGGAAATTTCGGCTCCAGCACCAGATTTTCATACACGGTGATAGGCGACGAGGTGAACCTGGCCTCGCGGCTGGAGGGGGCCAACAAATTTTTCTCCAGCCGGATTCTGGTCAGCGAGGCTACGTATCTGCCAGCCAAAGACCGCATAGTGGCGCGCGAACTGGGGCGGGTGCGCGTGGTGGGCAAAAACGCGCCGATACGGGTCTACGAGCCGCTGGCCACCGCCAAAGAGCAAACGCCGGACATTGTTTCTCTGGCCGAGGCATGCAACCTGGGCGCGGAGAAATTCGCTGCAGGGAATTTCGGCGCGGCGGCCAAGTCTTATCTGGACGCGCTGGCCATAGCGCCGCACGACGCCGCAGCCAAACGGCAGATGGAGCGCGCGCTGGATTACAAAAAAAGCGGCCCGCCCCCGGACTGGGACGGGGTGTTCAACCTGACCTCCAAATAAAGAGGTGCGTATGATTATATTCTGGCGGCTGATGCTGGCGCACATGCTGGGGGATTTCACCCTCCAGTTTGACGCCGTGGCCGAGGCAAAGCGCAAAACCTGGTGGGGGATGTTCATACACACCGGCACGCATTTCGTGCTGGCGCTGGCGTTGTCTTGGAATTATCTGGGACAGGACTGGGTCAGCTTCGGCGGGGTGAAGCTGGGCGGCTGGGCGGCGCTGGGCTGCATGTTCCTCATCCACCATCTGCAGGACGAATGGCGCATATTCGCCATACGCAACTACAAAACCGCAGACGGGACCATTCATTTCCTGTGGGACCAGTTCGTGCACACGGCGGCAATATTCGTGTTTTCGCCCGTCATAGGCTTTTATACCGACGGCAGCATTTTCCCCGAGAAATGGGTGATATTGGGCATACTGGCGGTGTTTGTAACGCATTTTGCCACGGTGCTGGTGTATTTCGTGGAGAAGGATTTCTACAACTCGCAGTTTCCGGGCTTTGACGAGAAATACTTCACCATGCTCCAGCGCTTTGTGCTGTGCATGTTTTTCCTTATCCCCGGCTGGCAGTGGCTGCCGTATTTCGGGCTGTGGGGCGGCTACATGGTCTATCTGTGGCGGCAGCGGTTTATAGATTTCGGAAAGGCGGGCGTCTATGTGGGCACCGCGCTGGCGCTGGCGGCTGGAATTATGGCAAGGCGGGTTTTCCATGTCTGACATGCCGGCGGGCAGGGCGGTTTTCGCCTTCGTTGACATAGAAACCACCGGCTGCGTCTACACCCGGGGCGACAGAATATGCGAGGTCGCCGTGCTGCTGTGGCAGAACGGCAGGGAGCTGGACTCCTACAACCCGCTGATAAACCCCGCAAGGTCCATACCGCCGGATGTTACCGCCAAATGCCACGGCATAACAGACGACATGGTGCGCGCCATGCCGCGTTTTGAGGCGGTGGCCCAACGGCTGGAGCAGATGATTTCCGGCGCGGACGCCGTGGTCTGCCACAACGCGGATTTTGATGTGCCGTTTATGGCGTACGAGTTCCTGCGCGCGGGGCTGCGGTTTCCGCCCGTGGCGATTCTGGACACGCTCAAACTCGCGCGCAAGCACGGAAATTTCAAAAGCAACCGGCTGGGCAATATCGCGCTGGAACTGGGATATTCGCCCGAAGGCTGGCACCGCGCGCTAAACGACGTTAAAATGACGCAGCGGGTCTTTGCGCATTTCGTGAAGCAGTTTTCGGCGGAAAAGGAAGTAACTTTAGCGGAGCTGGCGCAATACCAGACCGGCGGGAGAAAACATGCCAAAACCCTTTGAGCTCGGCGGCGAATGCAGCCTGATGGATTTATACGAAGTGGCGGCGGGGGGGAGAAAAACAACCCTCCCCCGCGCCGCGGCGGAAAAAATGGGCGCCACCCGCAAAGCGATGATGGATTATGTCGCCAAGGCCGGCGCGGTATACGGCGTCAACACCGGCTTTGGCGAGCTGGCCGCGCGCCGCATCCCCGGCGAGCGGTGCAGGCAGCTTCAGCTTAATCTGATCCGCAGCCACGCCTGCGGCGCGGGCGAACCCATGCGCGACGACGAAATCCGCGGCCTGATGTTTTTGCGCGCCAACGAGCTGGCGCGCGGGCGCAGCGGCACAAGGCCGGACGCGGCGCGGCAGCTGGCGGAATTTCTCAACAGGGGAATCATCCCGTATGTGCCGTCGCGCGGCTCGGTGGGCGCGTCGGGGGATTTGGCGCCTTCGGCGCATATCGCGCTTGCGCTTATAGGCGAGGGAACCGCCAAAACCGGGCCCAACGGCAAATGGGCCGACACGGCGGGCATTCTCTCCAAAGCCGGAATATCGCCGCTGCGGCTTGAGGAAAAAGAGGGGCTTGCGCTTATAAACGGCACGCAGGCCATGCAGTCTGTGGGCGGCATCGCGCTGCTTGAGTCGCTAAACGTCTGGCACGCCGCCACGGGGGCCGCCGCGCTTTCCGCGGAGGCGCTCAAGGCCACGCCCGCGCCTTTTGACGAAGATGTTGTCGCGCTGAAACCCTATCCGGGCCAGTCGGAAACCGCCGCCATTCTGCGCGCCCTGATGGACGGCAGCGAAATACGCAAATCCCATCTTACCGGCGACCCGCGCGTGCAGGACCCATACAGCATCCGCTGCATCCCGCAGGTGCACGGCGCCGCGCTGGACGCGCTTGTCCATGCCTGCTCAATCACCGAAACCGAGATGAAATCGGCCACCGACAATCCCGTGCTTATATGGAAGGATGAAAAGGATTTCTCGGACCTGCGGCTTGCCAGCGGCGGCAATTTCCACGGCGAGCCGCTGTCTTTGGCCTTTGATTACGCCTGCTGCGCGATGACCGCGCTTGGCAATATCTGCGAGCGCAGGATTTTCCAGCTTGTAAGCGACCCCAACCGCATACTGCCGCCTTTTCTGGCAAAAGATTCCGGCGTGGAATCCGGCTGGATGATAACGCAGTACACGGCGGCCAGCCTGGCCTCGGAAAACAAGACGCTGGCGCACCCGGCCTCTGCCGATTCCATACCGACCTCCGGCAGCAAGGAGGATTTCGTCAGCATGGGCATGTGGGCGGCCATAAAGCTGGGCAAAGTAACGGAAAACGCGGCGCGCATCGCCGCCATAGAGCTGTTGGCCGCGGCGCAGGCGCTGGAATTCCACAAACCGCTGAAACCCGGCAAAGGCGCGCAGGAACTCTACGCCGCAATCCGCGAAACCGCTCCCGCGCTTGAATGCGACGCCCCGCTGGGCGACGCCATAGAAACGCTGGCAAACGTCATTCTGGACGGCGAAGTTGCCGGGAATTAACGGAGATTACGATGAAAAATACCTCATCAGCGCCATCGCCCAACCAGGCCGGCGACTCTGTTTTCATAGAACGTGTCGCCCTGAAAAATTACAAAAGCATCAAAGAATGCGACGTAAAACTCGGCCCGCTGACTTTTCTCATCGGCCCCAACGGCGCGGGCAAAAGCAATTTCATAGACGCCATCGGCTTCGTCGCCGACTCGCTGAAACATACGTTGGAACACGCACTACGCGACCGCGGCGGCATAACCGGAGTAAAACGCATATCCATTGGACATCCAACCTATTTTGGGATCCGGTTGGATTGGAAATTGCCCAACTCATCCGGTAAATACTCATTTCTCATAAGCACGAGCAAGAAAACCGGGTTTTCTGTACAGCGTGAAGAGTGTCACATTGAACATAGCGAACCTTTTTTTGGCTCTACCGCAACCTTCTATAGGATTGAAGATGGCAAGCTCATAGACCACAGCAGCGATCTAAAGGTATTGCCCATTGCTGTTGATGACCGGCTATATCTGATGTCAGCATCAGGTCTGCCAGAGTTCAGACCGATTTACAATGCTTTATCCAACATGGGTTTTTACAATCTAAATCCTGACGAAATACGAGAATTTCAGCCGCCAGATGTCGGGGAAATTCTAAAACGCGACGGCGCCAACCTTGCCAGCGTCTTGGATACTTTGCACAGAGAAAACAAAGACGCGCATGACCAAATAATTGAATTCCTGTCCAAAGTAGTGCCTGGTATCACAGCCGTTTCAGTAAAACGCATGGGGAAAAAAGAAATTCTGGAATTTTCTCAATCTGTGGGGAAAAAAGTAAATCCGTGGAAATTTCTGGCAGAAAACATGTCGGATGGGACATTGCGCGCGCTGGGTATATTGACCGCTCTGTTTCAAACTTCCAAATCCACAAAAGTTCCTTTCATCGGTATTGAGGAGCCGGAGGTCGCATTGCATCCCGGCGCGGCGGGAGTCTTGCGCGACAGTCTCCGTGCGGCATCACGAAGTACTCAAATCGCAGTTACAAGCCACAGCCCTGATTTGCTGGACGACAAAGACATTTCCGATTCCCAGATATTGGCGGTCTCCAATAATAATGGAGAAACCGCAATAGGTCCAATGGGGCAGGCAGATAGAGAAAGTGTTAGAAAACGCCTCTATACAGTGGGAGAACTCATGCGTATTAGCCCAATTGAACCTGATATGTCTGAACATGAAACTATCAAGCAACTCGATTTATTCACGGACATC
Source organism: Elusimicrobiales bacterium (assembly GCA_041651175.1). Lineage (NCBI taxonomy): Bacteria > Pseudomonadati > Elusimicrobiota > Elusimicrobia > Elusimicrobiales > Elusimicrobiales bacterium. The sequence goes on from JBAZJT010000005.1 coordinate 74,395, forward strand.
AAACCATGATAAAAATAGCCGCATTAGTGGAAGGGCATGGGGAATGCGATGCTGTTCCTGTTCTAATCCGAAGAATAGCGTTAGGAATTGATCCCGGCTTTGTGCCTAAAATATTTCCGCTGAAATTCCCCTCCAATCAGTTGCGCAATGCAATTGAACGATCTGTTGAGCTTGCCGCCCGCAAGTTGCAGCGTCAAGGCGGCATTGTCATAATCATAGATTGCGACGACGGTTGTCCAAGGAATGAAGGTCCTGCATTGCTGAGCCGAGCGCAGAAAGCTTGCTCCGATATGCCAATTTCCGTTATCCTGGCAAAAAAAGAATTTGAAGCATGGTTTATTGCGTCGGCAGAATCGCTTCGCGGAAAACGCGGACTTTCGCAACACATGAAAGCGCCCGAATCACCAGAAGAAATCAGAGGGGCAAAGGAGTGGCTCAGTGCTGAAATGCCGCGCAATAAGCCATACAGTGAAACCACTCACCAATCAGCATTCGCCGAATGTTTTGATATGCAACTCGCGCGGCGGCGTTCCGATTCTTTTGACAAATGCTACAGAGATATTGAAGGAATGTTGCGCCGGTTAGGAGGATACTGACATGGCACCAACCACCATCATTCGCGCGCCGCGCGGGAACAAGCTTTCATGCAAAGGCTGGCAGCAGGAAGCGGCCATGCGCATGCTGATGAACAATCTGGACCCCGACGTGGCCGAGCGGCCCTCGGAGCTGATTGTCTACGGCGGGCGCGGAAAAGCCGCCCGGAACTGGGACTGCTATCACGCCATAGTGCGGTCGCTGCAAAATCTTGAAAATGACGAAACATTGCTCGTGCAATCGGGCAAGCCGGTGGCGGTATTCCGCACGCATGAGTATTCGCCGCGCGTCATCATCGCCAATTCCAACCTCGTAGGGCACTGGGCAAACTGGGAGGTGTTCGGCGATTTGGAGAGAAAGGGCCTCATCATGTACGGCCAGATGACCGCGGGAAGCTGGATTTATATCGGCACGCAGGGCATACTTCAGGGCACTTACGAAACTTTCGCCGAGGCCGGGCGCAAACATTTCGGCGGCGACTTGTCGGGGCGGCTGGTCGTTACCGGCGGCTTGGGCGGCATGGGCGGCGCGCAGCCGCTGGCGGCAACCATGTGCGGCGGCGTGATGATAGCGGTGGAAGCCGACCGCTCGCGCATCAAGCGCCGGCTGGAAACGCGCTATCTGGACAAATCCGCCGAGACGCTGGACGAAGCCCTCGCCCTTGCGGAAGACGCCATAAAGCGCAAAGAGCCGCTGTCCATCGGCTTGTTCGGCAACTGCGCCGAAATTCTGCCGGAAATGGCCAGGCGCGGCGTCAAAATAGACCTGCTTACCGACCAGACCTCCGCCCACGACCCGCTCAACGGCTATATCCCGCTGGGCGTCTCCGCCGAGGATGCGCCGGAGCTGCGCCGCAGGGACCCGTCCGGCTATTTGCAACGCGCGCTGGAATCCATCGCCATCCATGTGCGCGCGATGCTGGACATCAAAAAAGGCGGCGCAGCGGTTTTTGACTACGGCAACAACATCCGCACCATGGCCTTCAAAATGGGCGTGGACAACGCTTATGATTTTCCCGGTTTCGTGCCGGCCTATATCCGCCCGCTGTTCTGCGAGGGGAAAGGGCCGTTCCGCTGGGCCGCGCTGTCCGGCGACCCGGAGGATATAGCGGTTACCGACAAGCTGGTTCTGGAACTGTTTCCCGCGGATACGCAGTTGCGCCGCTGGATAAAAATGGCCGAGGAGAAGGTGCAGTTCCAGGGCCTGCCCGCCAGAATCTGCTGGCTGGGATACGGCGAGCGGCACAAATTCGGACTTGCGCTCAACGAATACGTGCGGCGCGGGAAAATAAGCGCGCCGGTTGTAATAGGCAGGGACCATCTGGACTGCGGCTCCGTCGCCAGCCCGTTCAGGGAAACCGAATCCATGAAGGACGGCTCCGACGCGATAGCGGACTGGGCAATACTAAACGCCCTGCTCAACACCGCCTCCGGCGCGAGCTGGGTGTCTTTCCACCACGGCGGCGGGGTGGGGATGGGGTATTCGCTGCACGCCGGCCAGGTTACAGTGGCCGACGGCACCTCCGCCATGGACGCGCGGATAGAGCGCGTCCTGACCAACGACCCGGGCATAGGCGTGGCCCGCCACGCCGACGCGGGCTACCCGGAAGCGATAAGCTGCGCCCGCGAGAAAAGCATAAAAATCCCGATGATGGAGAAATAAAATGGCAGAAGAATTCAGTTTTGACGCGGTTTCAAAAGTGGACATGAACGCGGTGGCGGACTCTGTCAATATCGCCATGAAAGAGATAGTCAACCGCTACGACTTCAAGGGAAGCAATTCCACCATAGAGCTGGACCAGAAGGGCATGGCGCTAAAGCTGGCCTCCTCCGACGACTTCAAGATAAAGGCGCTCTACGACGTGCTGCTGACCCGCATGGCCAAGCGCGGCATCCCGCTTAAAAATTTGCAGCCGCAGAAAATAGAATCGTCGCTGGGCGGCACGGCGCGCCAGGAAATCAAAATACAGGCGGGAATCCCCGTGGAAAAAGCCAAAGAGATGGCGCGGCTTGTAAAAGACTCCAAGCTCAAGGCCAACGCCTCAATACAGGGCGACCAGCTGCGCGTAACCTCCCGCTCCAAGGACGATTTGCAGAAAGTAATCGCCCTGCTGCGCGGCGGGAATTTCGGGCTGGAACTGCAATTTACCAATTACCGGTAGGCGGACGGCGGAATCCGGCGGCGGACGCCACCCCGGTTCCGTACGCTGCGGGGAACGGGTTACTGGAATTTGACGTCAAACACGAAATCGGGGGGGGAAGCAGGGGAAAGCGGCGCGGCGCGCCAGAACAGCAGCCGCGCAGCCGCCGGCAGTTTGGCGATACGCACGCCGCTTAATTCCGGCTCCAGCGGACTGATATTGTTGCAGCCACCGGAATAGCCGCAGGTGCCTCCCGTGTGTATATAACTGCGGGTGCGGATGGCGGCGTTCTTCCAGCCGGGGTGCGCAAGATTGCTGGAATTGCGCATGTCAAAGTAGACATACTCAAACCCCCAGTCCCGCGCATTGGTAACGCGAAAATGAAGCGCCATCTCCCCGGGTGAAAATGTCCGCTTCGCGTATTTCCCGATAAATTTGGCAAAATCCGAAACCAGATATGTAACCTCGGCTTTTTTCTGCGCCGGATGCCATAGCAACCGAGAAAGATGCGGGAAATAGCTGAAATCCCTGTCCGAAGTCCGCGCAGCAAACAGCCTGCCGGCCGGCAAACCGTGCAGCGGCGCGAAAGGCCCTTCTGCCTCCTCGCAATCCACAAGCAGAAACGGATTTACCACCACGCGGGAACGCTCGGAACGGCCTTGTATGCTCCACTTGGGATCTTCGGCATAGAAAAACAACCCGTCCTCGCCCCACCAGGGCCTGCCGCTTTGCATTTGCCCGAACATGGCTTCGGAAGGGGAATAGCGCCCGTCGCTCAAAAGCGGCTGCGCGGCAACCGCCGCGCTTCGCAGGGCGAATATCTCCTCACGGGTTTTGAAATTAAGGTATACAGGTTCGGATATCGGGATTTCAACCGCGCCCGCCGCGCGGCTCGCGCCGCCAAGCGCCAGGGAATTGGCAAAAGCCGCGCCCGGCGCCAGCAGCCATAAAATCGCGGACAAAGCGGCGCGCATCACACGCCCGCGCCTGCGGCAGGCAGCACGGGGGCGCCGCCCTTGTTGTTCTCCCTTAACAGGTACGCGCTGGCCGGAACGAAAAGCGCGCCGAACACTATATAGAGCTGCCAGTAGTTGTGATGCAGTTCATACCAGAAATTGCCGGCGGACGCCGCCCCGGACAGATGCCACGCGGTCATGGAAACCGTAAACGTCAGCAGAGTGGGGAACAGCATCATGGGCAGGATTTTCCTGGGCGAGAGTTTCCAGTCGGTCATTATGGTAACGCAAAAAATGCCCAGCAGCGGCCCGTAGGTGAACGAAATAAGCCGGAATGCCAGCCAAAGCAGGCTGTCCAGATTTCTCAGACACAGCGCGAACACCATGAACAGCAGCCCGAAACCGACAAAAGAAAGCTTGGAAACCTTCACAAGCTCCGGCTGCGTCTTGCCCTTGCCGAAATAAGGGATGTAAAAATCCATGGTAAAGGCGGTGGAAAGAGAGGCCAGCGCCGAATCCGCGCTGCCCATCGCCGCCGAGGCCACCGCCGCCAGCATCAGCCCGCGCAAACCTTCCGGCATGGTGCTTATGATAAAGCGCGGGAAAATATGATCCGGGTCCGCCATGCCGGCCACAAGCTCCGGATGGAAATGCGCGTAGGCGTACAACCCGACGCCTATGCTCAGGAACAGAAACGATATCGGTATGCCCAGCAGGCCGGTAAGAATCAGGCTCCAGCGGGCCCTGACGTTGTTGTTGCAGGCCAGAAGCCGCTGCGCCATGTCCTGGTCCGTGCCGTAGGCCGCCGACGAGTTGAAAAATCCCCACACCGTCATAAGCGCCAGAAGCGACAAATTCTGCGGCTTGAACATCTCCATAAAGTTGAACTTGTTGTATTCCGTGCCGTCCGGCCTGACGGCGTGCTTGCCAATCTCCACAATGGCCGGCACACCTCCGGGGACATGGGTTACTATGTATACCAGCGCGGTTACCGCCGCGGAAATAAGCAGTGTGAATTGCAGAGTGTCCGTCCACGCGATGGCGCGCCCGCCGCCTATGGTAGTATAGGCCAGTATAAGCGCTATGACCACTATAACGCAGCCCTGATAGGACAAGGCGCCGTTTGTCACCACTTCAAGCACCTTGGCTATGGCCACAATGCGCACGGTGGAAGCCATAATTCTGGTTATAAGGAAGTAGCCGGAGCATGTGGTGCGCGCCGACTGGCCGAACCGCTCCGCCACCGCCTGGTATATGGAGGTTACGCGCAGCCGCTGGAAATGCGGCAGAAAAACCAGCGCGATGAAAAACACCGCCATTATATCGCCCGGATTGCTGAGGAGATAGCGGTAGTCGGACCTGAACCCTTCCGCCGGGGTGCCGATAAAGGTAAGCGCGCTTATGCAGGTCGCCATGAAGCTGGCGGCGGTAACCAGCCAGGGGATGGAGCGGCTGGCCAGGAAATAATCGTCGGTATTTTTAGCCGTGCGCCGCGCGGCCCACCAGCCGATTGAACCGAGCACAACCACGTACCCGAGCAGAACCGCGCTGTCCAGAAAACCCAGTCTGAAGGAAGTTGTCATGTGTCTCTCCAAAAGCAAAAGCAATGGTGAATTCTACAACAGTTGCGCCGTTGGGGCAATGACCGGAAATCGCTCCGGGCAATTCTAAATTGGGAAACGGCTGTCTCTGAAAAATGGATGATATCGTGCTGCAAAACCCTCTTGACAAAATTTGCCGGAAGGCTATACTATTGGTGAGAGGATAGGCTGAAAGATCGGGCCGGGGTTGGTTTTTGGAAGCTCCTTATGTGCGCTGTCGGGTATTATTCCGGTATGCGTGCCTAAGGCGGTTGTTTTTTCCAGGAACCGGGCCGTGATTTTTCAGAGGGTTTTTGTGCGGGCGGCGGCAAAGCCGCCAAGTTAAGGAGGAGTTATGAACCGGAAAGGAACTTCGCTGGTGGAACTGGTCGTGGCCGTAGCACTGGTCGCAACCATGACCCTGTCAATCGGGGCTATGTCAGGCATGATAGCCACGTCAAACGCGGCAATGGAAAAAAGCACGCTCAAAATGAGCAAGGCTAACATCGCTCTTGAAACCATAGTGGAAGGCATAAAGCACGCATCGCCGATGGTAGACAGCCAGGGCGCCAAAATGTGTTTTCTGATAACCGGCGGCGGCTCCAGCGTGCAGTTCAAGGGCATCAACGGCAAAATACAGCAGGTCAGCCAGTCCGGCAATCAGATCATTCATACGCCGGATGTGTCCAACCCCGCCAACACGCAGATAGTGGCAGACGAGGTGAATAAGCTGACCTTCTCCAAGGCCTCAGGCGACAACAGGCTCGTAATAGAAGTCTCTATGAAAAGTTCAGGCAACGCAACCACGGTAGCGTCAGCGGTATCGTCATCTTCCGGCAAATCGCTGTCCGGCGCCTCCGGCAAATCGCTGTCCGGCGCATCGCTGGGAGATTTGCTCAGTTCATGGCTGGCAGCGCTCGGCCTTTCCAACAATAACGCCAACAATGCCGGCGGCAACAACACCAGCAACAGCGCCAGCAACACGGCCAGCAGCAATGGCAGCAGTTCTGACCAGAGCGTGACCAGCAGCGGCGAGCAAACTGCCATGCACACATCGGTATTTGCGCAGAACTCGTTTACATCCAGGTCAACCGTAAACTAGGGCAGGCGGTTCCTTCCGGTTTTGGGCGGGCGCGGCGGATACACTCCGCCGAGCGCCCGCCCGCAGTATTTTCAGGCGGTTTCCACAAGCCAGGAATTGCGGCCAAGCAGTTTCTCTATATCGTCCAGCAGAAGGGGAGTTACGTCCACCAGCGCGTCCGCCTCCACCAGCGTCCTCGCGCCGGAGGGGGAATGGACGCTCATGTAAACCTGAGTGCCGCCTTTGTGCTTCAAAAGCGCCTTATGCAGCGCCTTGAGTGTTTCCTCCTCAATTCCGGCGGGGATGTCCAGCATGATGTTACGCCCGTAGCGCGACATCGCGGTCATAAGCGGCACCACATCGTCGGCAAAAATCTCCGGCTGCGCGTTTTCCGTTTCCGCGTCTATATTCACCTTGCCGGAAATCACCACTATGCCGTTTGCCGCTATATTGCCCGCCAGCTGCTGATACTTTTTAGGGAAAACGTTGACTCGGATGGAGGCGGTCAAATCCTCCAGCTCAAACTGCGCCCAGGGCTCCTTGGTGCGCTTGGACTGTTTTTTGGACAGCCGGTCTATAAGCCCCGCCACGCGGACCGGGCCCGGCGTCTTTTTTTCAAGTATCTGCGCCACGGTGAGCGGGCCGGCCATTCTGAGCTGGTTTTTATAGCGCACAAGCGGATGGCCGCTTACATAAAACCCCAGCATCTCTTTTTCTGAGGCGAGCAGGTCATGCTCGGTCAGCGGCTTTGACTGGGGCGCGTCCGCGGGCGAGGCCGCAATGCAGGAGGCCATATGCTCCGCACCGAACAAGCTCGCCTGGCCGGACTGCTCTTCTTCGCGGCGGTCGGCGGCGGCTTCAAGCGCGGCATCCAGCAAGGCCAGCGCGCAGGCGCGGCCTGCTTCCGGCTTGATTCCGGGGTAGAGGCTGTCCAGCGCGCCAGCTCTGGCAAGGGATTCAAAGGTCTTCTTGTTGGCCGCGCGGCAGCTTATGCGCGAGAGGAAATCGTCCAGGCTTTTGAACTCCCCGCCGGAACGCGCCGCCGTTATGGCCAGAGCCGCCTCGTCGCCGACATTTTTGACGGCCCTCAGCCCCACGCGGATGGCGTCTTTGCCGTCTGATTTTTCTATGCTGAAATCCGGCTGGGATTTGGACACATCCGGCGCGAGCACGGCTATGCCCATGTCGCGCGCGTCGTCAAGATAGTTGACAAGCCGGTTCTCCTTGTCCTCGGAGCCGATGGCGTTATGGCCTATCTCGCTGGTGAGGGCGGAAGCCATGAACTCCGTCGGATAATTGGCTTTAAGATACGCCGTGTGGTATGCCACCAGCGCATACGCCACGGAATGCGACTTGTTGAACCCGTAGCCCGCGAATTCAGCCATCTGGTCAAAGATTTTTCCGGCCAGCTTGTCAGGGATATGCCGGGCATGGCAGCCTTTTAGGAATTTCTCTCGCATCTTGAGCATGGCGTCCACGTTTTTCTTGCCCATGGCCTTGCGCAGCCCGTCGGCCTCGCCGGGGGTAAATCCGGCCATGCTCTTGGCGACTTCCATCACCTGCTCCTGATAAATCAGAGTGCCGTAGGTTTCCTTCAGTATCGGCTCCAGCAGCGGATGGTCGTAGACGATTTTTTTCCTGCCGTGCTTCCTATCAACGAAAGCCTCCAGCATCCCGCTCTGCATCGGGCCGGGGCGGTAAAGCGCGACAAGGGCCGATATCTCGCTGAACTGGTGGGGTTTGAGCGCGCGCACAAGGTCGCGCATGCCACGGCTTTCAAGCTGGAACACGCAGGTGGTGCGGGCCGAGCACAGCAATTCGTATGTCTTCGCGTCGTCCAGCGGGATTTTCTGCAGGTCTATTTCAACGCCGCGCAGCGACCGGACCATTTCAACCGTTTTTTCTATGACGGTAAGCGTGCGCAGGCCCAGAAAATCTATCTTAAGAAGCCCCAGTTTGGAAAGCGTCTCGCCCTCGTACTGGGTTGTAACCACCTCGCGCGAGCCTTTGGCCAGCGGGGTGTATTTCATGGCCGCCTCGCGCGTAACCACCACTCCGGCGGCATGCACGCCGGTATGCCGCTTGAGGCCCTCCAGTTTTTGCGCAAAATCAAGCAGCACTTTGACACGCGGCTCCGAGGCAGCTTTTTGCAGTTCCGGCACGGTCTGCAGCGCGCTGTAAACGGTGGCGTCCAGCGCATTGGGAATAAGCTTGGAGAGGGCGTTTGCCTCCTGCGGGGTGAAATCCATGACGCGCGCCACGTCTTTTACAGCCAGCTTGGCCTTGATGGTGCCGAAGGTGATTATCTGCGCCACGTTCTGCGCGCCGTATTTGTTGCGGACGTATTCAATGACCCTGCCGCGCCCCTCGTCGGAAAAATCTATATCCAGGTCCGGCATGGAAATGCGGTCCGGGTTCAGGAAACGCTCAAAGAGCAGGCCGTTCACTATGGGGTCCACACGGGTTATGTCCAGCGAATAGGCCACAAGCGAGCCGGCCCCGCTTCCCCTGCCCGGCCCCACGGGAACGCCGGCCCCGCGCGCATAGTTTATGAAATCGCTCACTATCAGAAAGTAGCTGGGGAATTTCATCCGGTTGATGATGTCCAGCTCAAAGCGCAGCCGCTTGTCATACTCCGCCGGAATGTCTCCGCCCAGCTTGCGCCTAAGCCCGGACAGACAGAGCTTTTCCAGATATTTTTCATCGCTGCCCTCGCCCTCGGGGACGTCGAAAACAGGCAGTATGAACTTGTCGTGCGGGATTTCGACGCTGCAACGCTCGGCTATAACCAGTGTGTTTTTCACAGCGTCCGGCGTGTGGGAGAAAAGCTGCGCCATCTCCTCGGCGGATTTGAAATAAAGCTCATGCGTGGTCATGCGCAGCCGCTGCGGGTCGTTGAGCTTGCTGCCGGTGGAGATGCACAAATGCACGTCGTGGGCTTCCCAGTCCTCTTTGCGCGGGTAATGGCAGTCGTTTGTGGCCACAAGCGGAATGCCGGTCTTGCGCGCCACTTCCAGCAGTCCGCGCATGGCCTGCTGCTCCTCCGGGATATTGTGGTCCATCAGCTCTATATAGAAATTGCCCTCGCCCATGATGTCGCGCAGCTTCAGCGCGAGCGCGCAGGCCGCGTCTGTATCCTCGGCAAGGCAATGCTGCGACAAATGCGATTTCAGGCAGCCCGACAACGCGATAACGCCCCTGGAGTGTTTCTCCAGCAGCTCCAGGTCTATGCGGGGGGAATAATGGAAGCCTTCCAGAAAAGCCGAAGACACCATCGCCATCAGATTCTGATAGCCTTCAAAATCCCGCGCCAGCAGCGTCATATGCCCGTTGAGCTTGGGCTCGTTTTTTTCGGTGCGGGCCGCTTTGGCGACATACACCTCGCAGCCGATAAGCGGCCTGACCCCAGCCTCGCGCGCGGCGAAATAGAAATCCGCCGCGCCGTACATGTTGCCGTGGTCGGTAACGGCGACGGCATTCATCCCCTTTGCCGGCAGCGATTTCAAAAATTCCGAGGGGCCGCCCTTGCCGTTGGTGATTTTGAGCATTCCGTCCAGCAGCGAATATTCGGAATGGTTATGCAAATGCGCGAATTCAGCAGAAGCCATAAAATTGGTATCCTTGCACTATGACTGTCCATATTAAACTAATAGAGAAGCGAATTTGCAAAAGGCGGCTATACAAAGGCAGCGCGGTCAACTTCAATGTGGACACAATCCGCCTGCCCAACGGCAAGGCCGCCACGCGGGAATATCTGGACCATCCGGGCGCGGTGGCCGTGCTGCCCGTGCTGGAAAACGGCGACATCGTGCTGGTCCGCCAGTACCGCTATCCCATAGAGGAAGTAACCTGGGAAATCCCCGCCGGCAAAATGCACGGCAGGGGCGACAATCCGCTAAAACGCGCCGCCGCCGAACTGGCCGAGGAGACCGGCTACCGCGGACGGCTCAAGAAAATGCTGGATTTCTGGCCCTGCTGCACCTTCTCCAACGAGCGGCTGCATATATACTCCTGCACGGACATGCGCCGCGGCAGCTCCTGCCCGGACGAGGACGAATTCCTCTGCGTCAAAAGCGTTCCCTTCGCAAAAGCGTTTGCGATGGTCAAAAGCGGCGCCATACGGGACGCAAAAACCGTCATCGCGCTGCTGGCCTGGCAATGCAAGTATAAATGAAAATACTGGTCCTGGGCGGCACACGGTTTTTCGGCATGGAGTTCGCGCGCCAGCGCGCGGCGGGGGGGGACCGCGTAACCGTGTTTTCGCGCCGCGCGCCCGTGGAAGACCTGCCGCCGTCAATCACCCAGCTTTGCGGCGAGCGGCGCAACGCCGGCGAGCTGCGCGAGCTTGCGCTGACCCGCTGGGACGCGGTGGTGGACAACCTGTGCTTCACCGGGCAGGATGCGTCCGCCGCGCTGGAGGCTTTCGCCGGCAGGACCGGCATTTACGTGATGGTCAGTTCCGGCGATGTTCATCTGGCGCTCAAAAACGCGCAATCCCCTTTTGACGAGGATATGGCCGGGCGTCTGCCCGAAAACCCCGCCGCGCGGGAAACGCAGCCCTACGGCTGGGGCAAGCGCGAGGCGGAAAAGATTTTCAGGCAGGCCGCCATCGCGGCGGATTTTCCGGCCTGCGCCGTCCGTTTCCCCATAGTAATCGGCCCCGGCGAACCGAAGCTGCGCGCCTATTCCTACTGGCTGCGGCTGGCCGACGGCGGCCCCGTCGTCGCGCCGGACGGAGGCCTCAATTACCGCCGGTATATCTACAGCGGCGACGCGGCGCGCGCGTTGTCGCTGCTTGTTGACCATCCCGGAAAATCCGCGGGCGAGACTTTTCATTTCGGCGACACCGTGCCGGTTACTCTGCGCGAATGGCTGGAGATGTCGGCTGACATTCTGGAAACCAGAGCGGACATAGCCGCCGTCCCGGCGGGCTGGCTGGAACGAAACGGCTTTGACATCGCCGCCGCCTCGCCGTTTTCGCATCCTGAAAATTACGTGCTGGGCATAAGCAAGGCCGAAGACCTGTTCGGCTGGCAGTCAACGCCGCGCCGCAAATGGCTGGAGCAGACCATACACTGGTATTTTCACGATTACCACGGCCCCAGGCCGGAAAACTACGCCGCCCGCGCCGCCGAAACGGCGCTGGTGAAAAAATTCAACGGAGAATAACCATGAAAAAGCAAACCATCGCAAACCGCGCTTCAAAAATCAAACTGCTGCTGATGGACGTAGACGGCGTATTAACCGACGGGAGGATGTATTTTCTGCCCGACGGCAGCACCGACGAGGTGAAGGGCTTCAACGCGCTGGACGGCATAGGCCTGCGGCTGCTGCGCAATTTCGGCATCACCACCGGCATGATAACCGGCAGAAGCAGCGGCTCCACGGAGGAGCGCGCCAGAACCCTTGCCATGAGATATGTTTACATGGGCTTTCTCTCAAAACTGGCCCCGCTTGAGGAGATACTGAAAGAGACCGGAATAAAAGCCGAGGAGACCGCCTATATCGGCGACGATTTGACGGATATTCCGGTCATGCGCCGGGTGGGGCTGGCCTGCTCGCCCGCCAACGCGGTGCCGGAGGTCAAGCGCTGCGCGCATTACATAGCCAAACGCTCCGGCGGCGACGGCGCGGCCCGCGAAATCTGCGAGCTGATACTAAAATCGCAGGGCCTGTGGGACAAAGTGCTGCAAATGGCCGAAACCGCCCGCTGGGACAAACTGCCCCCCGGCAAAACCATCGTCAAGAAATGTGAACATTGACGGCGCTTTCCGGCGGGGAATTTTAACCGCGGATAACCGCAGATAACGGCAAAGCATCTATGGATAATTTGAAGCTCTCAGCCGCCGCAAGCATTTTTGCGACATTGCCGGTAGCCGTGATGACGGCGCTGTTTATTTTCAAAACCGCGCCCGGCGGCGGCGCGGCGGCGCTGGCCGGTTCGCTGGCGGCGTTCGGCCTGCTTAATTTCTGCTTTTACCGTATGCTCCGCACGGGAAAAACAGACGCATACCGCGCGCCGGTTTTCATATTTTACGCGCTGATGTTCGCCGTCTCCTTTATCTCCAACCTGATAGAGGCCCGCGGCAGCATGGCCCTGCACGAATCCACAATTCTTGAAGGCGGCACGCCGTTTTGCCACATAGTGATACCGTTCACGCTTGTCCCGTTCGCGCTCACGCGGACGATAATATTCCCCGGCACCATAACCGGCGTCCACGCCGCGATAGCGTCAATGTTCGTGCTGTGGATAGGGGCGTCGCTTGCCATCGGGCGCGGCTGGTGCGGCTGGATATGTTTTTTCGGCGGGTGGGATGATATGTTCTCGCGCCTTCGCAAAACCGCGCGCGTCGCGCTGGCGGACCCGCGCTGGCGCGACATCTCCGCCGCCGTGCTTGTCACGGGGGTATTATTGTCGGCGGCGTCGCTGTCCCCGTTCTACTGCGAATGGCTCTGTCCGTATAAATGCGTTACCGAATTCGTGGCCGTAACCTCGGCAAAAATACTGTTTCAGACTCTGATTTTCATCTCGCTTTTTATCGCGCTGGTCATCGCGCTGCCTGTGCTTACAAAGCGGCGGACGCAGTGCGGTTTTTTCTGCCCGTTCGGGGCGTTGCAGTCGCTGACCAATAAAATAAACCCGTTTGAGATTAAAGCGGACGCCTCGCGCTGCTCCGATTGCGGCGCATGCGCGCGGGCCTGCCCGGTAATTGCGATAACCGCCCAATCCATCGCGCGGGGCGGAACGCTTTTAAACTGCATCAAATGCGGGAAATGCGTTGATGTCTGCCCGCGGGGCGCGCTGGGCTTTGATATCAAGCTGACCGCCGGCGGCCCGTCTCCGCTCAAGCGGCTGCTGTTTCTGTACCCGGCCTTCATTTTTCTGTCGGCAATGGCAAGCGGGACAATTGCGGACGGGCTGCGCCGTCTGCTGCATTTTATGGCCACGGGGAGTTTTCTGTGACCGGCTGGCTCTGGGCTGTCCTGTGCGCGCTGCTTGCGCCGGCGGTTTTTTTCAGTTTTGAGAAAACCCCGCAGTTGCTGGCGGATATCACCGGCATGAAAATCTCGCCCAGATTCAGCGGAGGCGAGGCTGCGGAAACAATCGCCGGCACAGGCTACAAGGCGGTTGTGCGCAGGCCGGTTTTTGACGGCCTGTTTTCCGAGAGAAAAGACGGCTTCATCCAGATTGATTTTGAACCGGACGGGCAATTCCCGCCGGTAATCGCGCGGAAATTTTCCTACAATAAAAACGGAATCGTCCACGGCTTCACCTTGACTTTGGACACCGCAAAACCCGCCGCGTCTTTATCCGGCGGCGACAGCGCGATTTTATCGGTAGCCGCAGTGGCGCGGACGCGCAATGCGATAATAGTGCGCGTGGCGCTCAGGCAGTAAATTTTGCAAACGAACTCTGGAGGAATTATGGGAATATATCACTTCGCGTCGGCTTTTGCGGGGGGGGTGCTGTCGTTTTTCACGCCCTGCGTGTTTCCGCTTCTGCCGGGATACATATCAATGATTTCCGGAGTCTCGGCAGCGGAGGCGGAAGCCGGCGGCAATGCCGCGCGGCGGGCGGGGCTGGCCTCGCTGATGTTCGTGGCAGGGTTTGCGGCGGTGTTTTCCGCGCTGGGCGCGTCCGCGTCGGCCATAGGAGGTTTCCTCAGCGACAACACGCGGCTCATCTCCGTCCTGGCCGGCATTGCGCTGGTTTTCTTCGGGCTGGCGGCGATGGGCGCATTCCGGCTGGGATTCATGCAGCGGGAAATGCGGTTTTCCCCGGCGAAAATAAAGCCGGGGCCCGGGGGAGCTTTCGCCATGGGCGTGGTATTCGCGCTGGGCTGGTCGCCCTGCATAGGCCCCATACTGGCGGGATTTCTGACCATGGCCGCCTCGCAGGACACCGCGCTGGAAGGCTGCGCGCTTTTGTTTGCCTTCTCGCTCGGGCTGGGACTGCCTTTTGTAATGGCGGGATTTGCCGTCGGCAAGCTGTTCGCGCTTATGGCTAAATACCGTAGGTTTGTCCGCTTTGCGGAAATAACCGCAGGGGCGCTGCTGGCGGTCATAGGCATAATGCTGATTGTCTCCGCCAAGCCGGAATTCGTGCGCAGGCTGCTGCCGCTTTAATATAATGAAGGAAAGGAGAAACCATGAAAAAACTAATCATGCTGTTATGCCTGCCGCTGCTGTGCGCGACGGCAATCGCAAACGACACAGACGAACTCGCGGCGTTTTTCAAGAAGAATGATTTCAAGCGCGCCGTCATCAAGCCGGCAAACGGAATTCTGAAGCACGAATACGTAGTCCCCGACGGGCCGTATACCCATCTGTTTGACTGGGACATGTATTTCATGGGCGTGGCCTTCAGCTATGACAAAATGGGAACGCCGATAGTAAACTCGGTCAAATCCTTCCTGGAATTTGTCAACGAAACCGCCAACTGGCCCGGCTACGCGCCGCGCGAAATCGCGCCGGACGCGCTGTGGGCGCTGCCGGAGATGTGCAAGCCTTTCCTGGCGCAGGCGGCGCAGCTTGCCTCCCGCGTTACGGGCGACGCCTCCTGGCTGCTGGAAAAAGACACCGGCTCCAAAACCGCCTCCAATTACGAGAAACTGGCGGCCATGCTCTCCTTCTGGGAGAACAACCGCAAATCCGCCGACGGGCTGTTCCGCTGGTACAACGGCGTGGAAAGCGGGGTGGACAACAACCCCGCCGTTTCCGACAACCCCTCGCTTGTAACCGAAGGCGTGGACCTGCAATGCTATCTCTACCGCGAATATCTGGCCATGGCCGCGCTGGCGGGCAAGCTCGGCAAAGCCGATGACGCCGCCGCTTACACGAAAAAGGCGCAGGACCTCAAAGCGCTGACCCTCGCCAAAATGTGGTCCGAAAAAGACGGCATGTTCTACAATATAGACTCCCGCACCGGGGAGATGGTTAAAATCAACACCTGGACGGGGTTTACCCCGCTGTGGGTCGGCATAGCCTCGCCGGAACAGGCCAAACGGCTTGTGGAGGAGCACCTGCTTAACTCCAAAGAATTCTGGTCGCCCAACGGCGTGCGCACCATAGCCATCACGGAGCCGCTTTACAACCCCAAATCCGGCTACTGGCGCGGGCCGGTGTGGATAATATCCAACTATCTGGTGATGCACGGCCTGCTGAATTACGGCTACAAAAAAGAGGCGCTTGAGCTGGCGGAGAAAACCGTCAGCCGCCTCACCGCCGACCTGCGCGCCACCGGCGGCATGAACGAAAACTACAACCCCGAAACCGGCGAGCCTACCGCCGGCGGGCATTTCCTGAGCTGGAACCTGCTGGCCGAGCATATGGTGGAGGAAGCCAAAAAAGGCTACGACCCCGCCGCGCTGGTTTGGTAACGATTGAAATCCCGCATCAATGGCCGGAAGTCTTAAATAGGACTTCCGGCCCATGTTTTCAAGCGCGTCCGAAGCTAAACTGTTATATCTGACAATGAGCAAACATGCGTTTATCTTTAATATCCTGGCTTTGACCGCGACGCTGTGCGCGGCGCCCTCGCACGCGGAGGACGCGAAGCTCAACGCCCTGATTTCCAAAGCCCGGGAAATGACCGTGCCGCCGCCGTCCGCGCCGCAGGCGGCGCAGCAGGATTCCCGCGGCTCCGGCGTGATGGGCTATGCAAAAAGCCTGCTGGGCGGCAGCGCGAAAGAATGGACCGTCATGGTTTACATGAACGGCAAAAACGACCTTGAACCGGCGGAATTTTACAATCTCAACCAGATGGAGATAGCAGGCTCCACCGCCAAAATCAGTATCGTGGCGGAGATGGGCCGCAAGCGCGGCGAAAACGACGCGGACCTGCCCGCAGACAAGAACTGGACCGGCGTGCGCCGCTATTTCGTGGAAAACGATTACGCCCCTCCCGAAGGCCTTTCGCCCGAACAGCAAAGGCAGCTCTACCGCCAGTCCATGGACAGGGTGAACTCCAAACCGATATGGTCCGCGCCAAGCTCGGACCCGGCCTCCGACATGGGCAATTACGAAAGCGTCATCTCCTTCGTGCAATGGGCCAGGGAAAAATATCCGGCGAAAAAATACATGCTCATACTCTGGGACCACGGCACCGGCTGGATGGACCCGAAGCTTAAACGCGGCGCCAGCATCACCACCGCCGCGATATCGTGGGATACTGAAACCAACAATATCATCGGCACCGCCGATATAGGCAAAATCCTCCGTAAAACCGGCGCCGTGGACGTGCTGGGCTTTGACGCCTGCCTGATGCAGATGGCGGAAGTGGCCTTTGAAATCAAAGACGGCGCCGGATATATTTTCGGCTCCGAGGAACTGCTGCCGGGCGCGGGGATAGATTACACGTATCTTCTGTCCAGCCTCGCCAAATCGCCGGAGGCTTCGCCGGAAGCCGCCGCAGGCTTTGCCGTGGACGCGGTGGAACAGTTCTATAAAAAACTGGGCCGGGAGACCGCAATGCTGTCGGTCATCAAAACATCGGCGCTGGGGGGCTTTGCCTCCGCCCTGGACGACTGGGGCGCGGCGGCGTTTGCATCAAAAGACACGGAAGCGCTTAAATTTGCGCGGGACAATGTGCTGCGCTTTGCGGAATTCGGGCGCAAGGACCCCAAGCGCGAGATTTCCACTTACGGCGACATCTATCATTTCGCGGAGCTTGCCGGACAGAAAAACCAGCGTCTCAAGGAGGCGGCGGCTCCGCTGCTCAAATACATCTCCGGCGAGCTGGTGGTAAAAAACGCCGTCGTCTCCGCCGGCGGATTCCCGGATTACGGGAACGCGCGCGGCATTTCGCTGGACATACCGCGCCCCCGCTCCGACATCAAGGACAGCGATATGGAGGATAAATTTTTCTCCAACAAGCATTCCGATTTCGCCTTCGCCAAAGCCGTGCCGCGCTGGGAGTTGCTGTGCCAGTGGATAAAGCAGTCTTTCCCCGCGAAAGTGGATATTTCCAAAAAAGACGAGCCTATGGCGGTATCGTCCCAGGCGGACCGCCGCGCGGACCTGCCCTGACGCGCGGACGGGCATATCTTTTTTGGGGAAAAGCCTGCCGTAGCCTGATTCCGGCAAAAATAGGACCTTTGGCCCTTATACGAAAACCTATCCTCTGATAGACTATACAGCATGAGAATACTGGCACTGATGGCAGCCATGCTTGCGGCATCGCCGGCGCTCGCGCAGTCGGACTGGCGCGCGGAAATAGCCGGCCTCTCCGCGTCGTCTGCGGAAGTTCCTGACACCCCGGAGGCGGCGGACTCGCGCGAGGCCAAGCCCTCCCCGGAAGAACTTGCGCCCATGATGGCCAGGGATTTCGGCATCCCGCTTTCCGAGGCCAAAATCATCATAGCGGAAAGCGAAGATGAAATGAGAATGGAGACCGACAGCCAGTATGCCGAGGCCAAGGCTGGCAAAAGCGGCAAAAAACCCGGCAAAACTCCCGCCAAACAAAAAGGGAAGTGCAGCGTCTCCGGTAAAACGCAGGGCATACTGCCGGGCGTCAAGAATTTGCTGTGCGTGATAAGCGGACATTTCCACAGCCAAGTGTATGTAAGCAGCGGCCTGCGCACCAGACAACACAACGAATGGCTGCGGGCGCATGGCTACGGCGCGGCCAAGGAGAGCCTGCATCTCCGAGGCATGGCGGCGGACATAGGGGTGTCCGGAGTTTCGCCTTCAAAAGTGCAGGCATACGCGAAATCGCTCGGCGCGGGCGGGGTCGGCTCGTATCCCACATTCACGCACGTAGATATAGGCCCGGTCCGATACTGGTAAACACAGCTCAACCCAGCGCAAAAAGAGCCGCCGGATGATTCCGGCGGCTCTTTCTCTGGCAGCTCGGATCCCTGCGGGCTGCCAAGCTTCCCCACCCCGCAGTATCATCTTGTGAATTATGTGAAGCTCAGTAATTAACCTGAAATTCCGATGAATATTATTCCGGTTGTCCGCCGAATTCGGGCTGCATGTTTGGAGGGGGGGGGAAACGCGCTACAATCCGCGTTTGGGGCAAAAAGCGGACAGCGCGCAATTTGCGCAATCCGGGCCGCGGGCTTTGCAGGTTTTTCTGCCGTGCAGCACCAGCGCGTGGGCAAACCAAATCCAGTCTTTCCTGCTGATTAAGCGCATAAGGTCCTGCTCTATCTTTTCGGGGGCGGTGTTGTCCGAAAGGCCGAGCCGGAATGCCAGCCGTTTCACATGAGTGTCCACCACTATGCCCTCGGCCTTGCCGAAGGCGCTGCCCAAAACGACGTTGGCCGTCTTGCGCGCCACGCCGCGCAGCGACAAAAGCCCGTCCATGGTATCCGGAACTTTGCCGCCGAATTTTTCAACTATGGCGGCGGAGGCGGAGATTATGGCGCGGGCCTTGTTCTTGTAAAAACCGGTGGAGTACATCAGGGCCTCCACATCCGTCTCTTTTGCGGCGGCGAAAGCCGCGGGCGAGGGGTATCTGGCAAACAACGCGGGCGTTACCCTGTTGACGCGCTCGTCGGTGCATTGGGCCGAAAGTATTGTCGCGGCCAGCAGCTCAAAGGGGTTTGAATGCCTCAGCGCGGTTTCGGCCTTCGGAAATTCCCGCCGCAGGGCCGCCAGGATTTTTTTAATGTCTGTGCCGGGCATAGCTTGCCGCTATAAGCAGGAACAGGGAGGAGGCCTCCTGCGTGTCCTGCAGCGGCTCCCCCGTTACGGTTGTCATCAGAAACCCGGCGGCGGCGGCAGCGGCTGCCAGGCTGTACGGGTCCCCGGAGCCGCGCGCCAGCCTGAACACGCAATACAGCAGAGCGCCCCAAACCGCCAGCAAAGCGGCCAAACCGGTAAATCCGCGTTCCGCCGCCTGATTGAGATACAGATTGTGCGCCGTCCACCCGCCGCGCAAATTATTGTCTATAGCCCTGGGATGATAAAACCGGAAAATCTGAGTCATGTTATCGGGACCGACGCCAAAGACCGGATACTCATGCGCCACTTTCGCGGACACGGCCCACTGCTCCCGGCGGTTCTGTACCGCCTGGTCCACCCGCACAGGGGAACGTGGGTCCGACATGGTGAACATGGCATGCGGGATTGCGCGCATTCTGTTTGAGAATTCGCTGCTGACGGAGGCAATTGCCACAAGCAGTACGCCGCCAAGCGCGACAACGGCCAGCAGCGGCTTGCGCGAGGTTTTCTCGCAAACCGCCAGAACGGCCATTGCGCCGGCAAGAGACATCAGCGCGCTGCGCGTCTGGCTGAAGGCGGTTATGATTATCAGAAAGACCGCCGCCGCGGAATACCAGCACCTGCCGCCGTTTTCGGGACGCAGCGCCGCGGCTGCCGCATAGCAGAAAGCCAGCGGCACAATCTCGCGCGCGCCGCCGGTGAACTTGGCGCGGACCAGTTTTCCCGTATCCAGCCAGAAAAATGCCGTACGAACCGAGCATTTGAGCGAAAAAAACACGACCCCGCCCAGGAATGAAAGCAGCACGGGAACAAGCATTCTCCTGTCCAGCGCGGCCAGCAGGAACACGCAGAAAACCGGCTTGAGGAAATCCGACGCCAGAAACCGCAAGCTGCGCGCCGGATATATCGCAAAAACCGCCGACACAACGGCAACCGCCATGTAAAACAGCCAGGCCTGGATGATGAACTCCCCGCCGAACAATTCTCGGAAGCGGGCGCGCAAATCAATCTCGCCCCGGAACGCGGCCAGCGCGGCGCAAACCATGGCCGCAGACATACCTATTTCCGTCAGCGATATGGATGTCGCCAGCCCGAAGGCGAAAACGCACAGTCCGGCCATGGCGGCTTTTTCAAACGGCTTCATCTGACATCATCCCAGTCCACCGCGCGGCGGACTCTGCATGGATAAGGCGACATGTTATAGAACAGCTTCGCCGCCTGCGCTATTTTTGTGGAGGCGGAGGTTATGCAAACGCCGTCGGCCCGCATTCTTGTGAAAAACGCGATATTGCTCGTCTGGTCCTGGGAATCCTCCTTATGCCAGCCGCTTTTGAAAACAATCATGGGCCGCGCGCGCGGCGAATACAGTTCCCGCAGCAGAATGCCCGATGACAGCGCAAAACACGCCAGCACAAACGCCCGCGTCTTCATGCCGGAGCGCGCAAAATGCTCCGGCACGAAAGCCGCCGCCCCGAACGCAAACATCACAAACGGTATCAGATAATAGCGCGGTATATTGGTATTGCGCAGCAATGTGAATGAAGCGAAATACCCCAGCAGCATAACCGCCATAACGCGCTTTTCAGCCGGGGCGCCGCCGTCCGCCGCGACCCGCCAGGCTCCGGAAAAAACCCAGCCGGCTATCAATCCCGCGCATATCAGCAGCGGCGCGCCCGCCCAAAACCCGGCATCAAGCGAGAAGAAATATTTGAACACATTGAAACCGGACAGCATGCCCAGAAACGCCGTGGCATGGAACCATAGAAAAGCCAGCAGCCCCGCCAGCGCCGCATATCTGACAAAACCGCGCAGCCGGGTATCTGAGCCGAATGCCACCGCAAGACCGGACAGCCGCGCGGCGAAAATTTCCTGCCATTTCCAGAAAACCGCCGCCGCTACCGCCGGTAAAGCCAGGGTTGCAGACACTATGGCGGTCTTATGCTCCATCCAGAACGCCAGCGACTGGGCCGCGGCAGGCGAAAATCCGCATTTGGACTCCATGCTGGCGCCCATCGTATAAAAAGCGGGAACGGATATCTTTCTTATTATGACGACCGCCGCGCAGGAGAACAAAGCCGCCCAGGAAAGCGCGCACAAGCCGCCGTATCCGCTGTCTTTACGCTCAACCATATGCGCGAAAAACCCTACGGACAAGCCCAGCGGCACGGAAACAGCCATGAGATGGTTTAACGTTCCCATATAACACGCCAGCACGAAAACCAGCGCGGCGGGCAGACTGACGCTCCCGCGCCGAGCCGCCCCCAGCATTGACACCAGCGCGCAGACCGTCAATGTATTCTGCAATCCGCAAACCTCGTAGGCATGGCGGGAAAACAGCGCGTAAAACGGTAAAACCATGAAAACAGACATCGCCAGCGCGGCCGCGCGCCCGAAAAACAAACCCGCAAAATATACCGCCAGCGCGGCGGCGGCTGTGTTCTGCGCCGCGCCCGCAAAGCGAAGAGCGAACACGGACGGGGGGAAATGCGCGAATACTTTGGATATCAGCCAGGGATAGAGCGTGGAAGTGTACCAGTTGGAAGCGTATGGCGAAAACAGGCCGTGCACCCTCATGTCAAGCGCTTCTATGCCGAACCAGGCCTCGTCGGCGCTTATGCCCGGCAGCACGGCCAGCCGCGCAAATATCAGAATTCCCGCCACCGTTCCGCCGGCGATGGCCGGAATCAGGAATTTTCTGGAAATCATCCGTCAGAACCTTATGCCCAACGTATACTCCATGCCGATTTTTGAGGGGACGATGTTGGCTGCCGCGCTTAAATACATAAAGCGCCAGGGCTTGAAGTTAAGCCCCGCCGCGCACACCGGCTGGATTACGGCTGTCTGGGAGCCGATAAGACCGGGCTGCGCGGAAGCCTCTTTGACCGTAAGCTCCGTGCGCGAAAGCGCCGCCGAGAAAAACGGCTCCACCGCCTCGCCCTGCACCGAACCGGCGATTCCGGCGACGGCATTGGTGACGGAAAACCCCTCGTGTATCCCCACATGGCCCGCGGCGTAAACCAGCCCCCTAAACGAGTGCGGCCTGTCGGATGTGGAGAACCCCCATTTGATTCCGCCTCCGGTAACGGCGAACCCTTCCCAGCTGAAACCTCTTATGAACCCGTCAAAGCCCAGCGGCATCCCTATTTCGCCCTGGATGACCGGGACATATATCGCGCAAAGGCCGGTGGTGTCGGGTATGGTGTTGGCGGCGCGCGGCCTGGTTATCATGGCGACATGCGTTCCGACATCAAAGCCGGCTATGCCCAGGCTGCGGCCCGTATGGTTGATGGCGGAAGACATGAGAAATCCCAGATCGGCGGTGAAGGGCTTTATATTGTCCGCGGTGACGTTTTGGGCAAAATCGGCAAAGGGATCGCGCATCGCATAAGCGCAGGACGCTGAGAACAGCATACAAACGGCCAAGAGGATTTTGGTTTTCATGCGGGCAGCTCCAGTCCCAGGTTTCTGGCCAGGGCGGCGTCGCTTTCGCGCTGAACCGCCGACATGACAAGCATCAGTATGACAAGCGGTATAAGCACCGCGCAGAAATACCACTCCGGCCTGCCCAGCGCAAACGCCAAGGCGATAAGCAGGAAACGGGTATTGTCTCCGAGCAGATTCCAGAAGCGGATGTTGCGGCGGTTGGCGGCAAGGTAGCGCGCGCGAATTTCCAGCGGGACCGCGCCGCCGAATTTGCCGCGCAGCGCCGCCAGCAGCCCGCAATGCCCCGCCGCCAGAAAACGCTGGTACCAGCCGTAGAGCGCATACACGGACCCGAAAGCGCCGCCGGCGTCCGCCCCCAGTTCGTCCGGCAGCTCGCCGCGGGAGACTATGGCCGCAAAAGCCGTCCGGTGGAAATCATACATGCTGGCTTCCAGCGCGGTGGCCGCGCCCGCAGCCAGTATAAGCGCGGCGACAGGGAAAATCCCAGCGCCCGCCCCGGTTATGGCGGCCCCCATCCCCAGATACGCCGCCGTGAATGAAAAATACCCTATCAGCCCGTCCAATATCCTGCCGCGCAGGGTGCCGCCGCCGCGCATTCTGGCGAGCTGTCCGTCAGCGCTGTCCAGCACGCTGGACAGGACAAGCAGCCACCAGCCCCAGAAAACCAGCCCGCGCCAGGCCAGCATGGCCCCGCCGGCGACGCCCAGCGCGATGCTGGCGTAGCTGATATGGTCCGGCAGCAGCCCCGCGCCATGCGACCATTTGGCGATGCGGTAGCCCAGCGGGTGGAAAAACCAGATGTCCAGCCGCTCCTCCATCTCTATGGCTTTGTAAAGGGGTTTTGCTTCGGCTGAGGCGGGGGCGGCTATATCTCCCATATCTGCTCGCTCTCGCCCAGCAACTGGATGAACGCCTCTGCCGCGCGCGGGTCAAAAAGCGTGCCCGCGCCGTCGCGTGCTTCCTTGATGGCGCGGACGCGCAGCTCGTCCCCGCGCAGCCCGCCGGTCATGCGCAGCTCCTCCATGGCTTCCACGAGGCGCAGTATGCGCGCGCCCGGAACGATATTATTCCCCGAAAGCCTGTCCGGGAAGCCGGAGCCGTCAAAATTTTCGTGATGCTGGCGGATGACGGGCAGCGCGCCCTGCAAAATCGTTATCCCCTCCAGCATCTGCACGGACATGAGGACATGCAGTTCCTCCTCCGGCACATTGGGCAGCAGGCCCAGCCCGTCCACCAGCCGCGCGTTTTTCATGCCCACATACCCGATGTCGTGCAGCAGGCCTGCGTAGTAAAGGTAGCGGTACTCGGTGTCTGTTATGCCCAGCTTGCGCCCCACCGCGCAGGACAGGTACGCGCTGTGGTTGGGGTGGGATTCCATGCCGGGCCTGGTAGTCTCTATGGTGGCCGACAAAAGCTCCAGCACATGCGAGAAGAAATTCTTGTGGTCCCGTATAAGCCTGGTGTTGGACACCGCCACCGCCGCCGAGGCGGACAGCGCCTTGAATAAATCCACGTCGTAGTCCGAAAACGGGGTGTTGTCCCTGCGATTGACAACCTCGGCCACGCCTATTATCTCGCCTTTGAACATCATCGGGGTGGCAAGAAGCTGGCGGGTCACAAAGCCGGTGTTTTTGTCAAACTGTTTTGCAAAACGCGGGTCCGAGGCGGCGTCGTTTACCACCACGGTCTCGCCGCGCTGGGCGACCCAGCCGGCTATGCCCTCGCCCACCGGAAGGGTCATTTTTTTGAGTATTCCGCCCTTGTCGCCGGTGGCGACGCGGAAGTAAAGGAACTTGCGCGTCTCATCCAGCAGCATGATGGAGCCGGCCTCGCAGTTAAGCAGGGTTTCCGCCGTGTCGCCTATTTTCTGCAAAAGCGCGTCCAGGTCCACTATGGCGTTGACGCTGGCCGCCATATTGAAAATTTCCAGAGGTTTCAATGCGGCGCGGGGGCCGCCGGTTTTTGCGCCGGTATCCATATTATTTCACCTCGTCGGAACCGCCCAGCACCTCGCGTATGGTGGTGTAACCTTTAAGCACCTTCATAAGCCCGTCCTGGGTAAGCGACATCATGCCCTGCTGCATGGCGAAATCCCGCAGCGGCCCGGAAGCCATCTGTTTGAGCGCGAAAGCCTTTACGGGGTCTGTCATCACCAGCAGTTCGTGCATGCCTATGCGTCCGCGGTAGCCGATGTCCTTGCATTCCTTGCAGCCTGCGGGCTTGTAGATTTTGGTTCCGGCGGGTATTTCTATGCCGTTTTCCTTGAAAACCGCTATCTCCTCAGGCGACGGGTCGTCGGGGCGCTTGCACTTGTCGCAAAGTTTCCGGGCAAGGCGCTGGGCCAGCACCGCCTTGAGCGTGGCGATTACCACATACGGCGGCAGCCCCATTTCCACAAGCCGGGTAACAGCGGAGGACGCATCGTTTGTGTGTATGGTGGAAAAAACCAGATGCCCCGTCATCGCCGCTTCCATGGCGATGTGGGCGGTTTCCTCGTCGCGGATTTCGCCGACCATGATTACATCCGGGTCCAGCCGCAGGAAGGAGCGCAGCGCCAGCGCGAAGTCAAACTTCTTGTTCTCGCCCAGCCTGATGTCGGGATTGACGGGAACCTGCACTATGCCGTCTATGTTGTATTCCACCGGGTTTTCCGCGGTGAGGATTTTTATGTCGGGCCGGTTGACATGGTTTAGCGCAGCGTAAAGAGTGGTGGACTTGCCCGAACCGGTGGGCCCGCAGACTATGATGAGGCCGAAATTCTTCTTGCCGCCTATGCCTTTTAGCAGTCCCAGAAATTTTTCCAGCGTTTCCGGCATAAACATCAGGCGGTTTATATCCACCTGCACGGCCTTACGGTCCAGTATGCGCATGACGGTGGATTCGCCGTAGACGGTGGGCACCACCTCCACGCGGAATTCTATGGGGCTGCCCTTGGCGAGAATTTGTATGCGCCCGCTCTGGGGGATGCGCCGCTCGGTTATATCCATCGCGTTGGTCAGAATCTTGATTTTGGCTATGACCGCGGCGCGGTACGACCAGGGTATTGAAAAATTAGCCTCGCGCAGCATTCCGTCCACCCGGTAGCGGATGACGACCTTGCTGTTTTTGCCGGTGGGGTCTTCAAACGGCTCTATGTGGATGTCGGAGGCTTTGAGATTAAGCGCGCCCAGAATGATGGCGTTGACGAATTTTTCAACTTCCGGCGCGCTGGCGTCTATGTCGGTGATGTCGGCTTTTTCCTCTTTCTGGACTTCTATGTTGCCGCCCTCGTCGGGGGGGAGCTGCTCCTTGGCCTTTTCCTGCTCCTGGACGGAGGCCAGCAGCTTGTCCATCACCGCGCTTTCGTTCTTACCGTAGACCACGTCCAGCAGCGACAGAATGTCCTGCGGCAGCGATAGATATGGCGTTATCTCCAGGCCGGTGCGCAGATTGATGTCTTCCAGTACGAAAAAATCGCGCGGGTCCGACATCGCCACCGACAGGGACGAGTCCGTCTTTGCAAAAGGCACTGCAATGTGCCTGCGCGCGGCGGATTCGGGGACAAGCTGGACTATCTCTTTTTCCGGCGCGGCGGGCAGCCGGCTTAAATCTATGGATTTGACTTCCCAAGCCAGCGCCAGCGCCTCAAGCATCTTGGCGCGGTCCACAAGGTTCTGCTCGGTCAGCAACTGCTGGAGCGGCTTTTTTTCGCGGCGCGCGCTTTCCTCCGCCGTCTCCGCGGCGGCGGCTTCTATGAGATGCGCGTCAACCAGCACCTCTTTTACGGATTTCCGCCTTGAACCCTGTGTTCCCATTGTCAATAGAATAGCTATAAAGGCCCGCTATTGTCAAAACCTTTCCCAGAGCGCCGCCGCCAGTTCCCGCGCGCGGCGGGAAACCCACTCCAAATCAATGTCCAGCGCCAGCCGCCGGTTCTCCATCAGGACCTTGCCGGAGGCGATTGTGGTGTCCACATCCGCCTGCGCTATGCCGAAGCATAAATGCCCCAGGAAATTTTCCGCCGAAAACGGCGTCGGCGCGAGGTAATCCATGATTACGATGTCCGCCGCGCAGCCCTCGCGCAGCTCGCCAAGCGGCATGTCAAAGCACCGGGCTGCTATTTTCGGATTGTTGAACGGCAGGGTTGAGAGGGTTTCAACAAAAGCCGCGCACGGGTCTTTTGCGCGCAAATGCTGCGCCCAGAGCGCGGCGCGCATTTCCTCCGGCATGTTGACTGTCATCGCGTCGGTGCCAAGCCCCACCAGAACGCCGCGCCGCGTCATTTCCGGGATATCGGCTATGCCGACGGCGTTGTTCATGTTGGACTGCGGGTTGTGCGCCACGGCGGTTTTGGTTCCGGCGAGAATATCCATCTCTCCGGCGTCAACATGCACGCAGTGCGCCGCTATGCTGCGCGGGCCGAGTATGCCGAATTTCTCCAGCCGCCGCGCGACGCGCATCCCGTGATGCCTGACGCTGTGTTCCTCGTCCGAGGCCGCCTCCGCGCAGTGGATATGAAAACCCGCGCCCAGCTCATGTCCCGCGCGGGCGGCTTTTTCCATGGTTTCGTCGCCGATAGTGAACGCCGCGTGCAGCCCGAACATGGCGGAAAGCCGCGGGTCCTTCTCCGCCTTGCAGCGTTTGATGAAATCTATATTTTCGTTTATGCCGTCTTCGGCAATTTTGGCGCCGTCCCGGTCGGAAACCTCGTAGCAAAGGCAGGCCCTGAGGCCGGTTTCCTTAACCGCTTTGGCGATAATGTCCAGCGAGCCGCGCGCCGCGAAAGGACTGGCGTGATGGTCTATCAGCGTCGTGGTCCCGCGCCGCACCGCGTCAATAAGCGGAATCAGCGCGCTGTAATAGCAGTCCTCAAGCAGCAGTTTTTTGTCCAGCCGCCACCAGAGGTTTTCCAGCACCTCGTTGAAATTCTTTGACGGCGCGGCTTTGCCAAGCCCGCGCACAAGGGTGCTGTAAAAGTGCATATGCGCGTTGATAAACCCCGGCAGGACAAGCCTGCCGCGCGCGTCTATCACCTTATCGTAGCTGCCCGTAAATTCCGCGTCCGGCGCGATTTTGGAGATTTTATCTCCCTCGCACATCACGGAATGCCCAGGCAGCACCCGGTTATTGCCGCCCAGAGTGGCGGCAACGGCGTTTTTTATGAGCAGAGTGGATGCTTTCATTTTAATCCTCTTTAAGGGCGGTTTTTTCCCTGGCTGTGCGCTGGCGCATGAACAGTGCGCCGGAGAAGCATTTCTGAACGCATATGGAGCAGCCGACGCAGCGCGCGGCGTCCGTGCGGGGGACTTTGTTTTTGTCCAGCTCTATCGCCATATACGAGCAGCGCGAGCAGTTGCCGCAATGCTGGCACAGGTCCGCGTTTACGTCGGAGATTTTCTTTTCCGGCGAAAGTTCCATAAAGCCCGTTACCGGATTGGGCAGCGCCCGCCCCACAAGTTCCGCTACGGATTTGATGCCGCGCTCTTTCATAAGAAAGCTGAGCCCGGAATGCAGCTCGTCTATGACGCCGCAGCCGTGCTTCACCGCCACGGTGCAGAACTGCACGGTGCGCGCGCCCAGCGCCAGGAAATCGGCGGCCTGCCTGTAATTCATCGGCCCGCCGTTGCCGGATACCGCCATCCCCATGCGCGAGACATTCGCCAAAGTCAGATTGCTTATCGGCGCCACGCCCTCGCCGCTCATGCCCACGACTATGCCCTCTTCCCAGTTTTTTTTGGCGCCCTTGCGCAAGGCCAGCGCGGGGAAGGTGTTTGCCAGCGTAACCCCCGCCTTTTTCCCCGGATATTTTGCGAACGCCTCTTTTATCGCCGCCATTATCGGATATATGGAAGTAACCGCAGCCGTCAGCTTGAATAATTTCGGAATTTCCGGGTCGGAGACTTCCATGACCCAGCCGATTATTTTCGCGGTCAGTTCCGCGTCCTGGGAGACGATATCGCCCTTGGTGCCGTCGCCGCCCTGCGGGCAGGAGAGGCTGTATTCAATTCCCAAAGCTCCGGCGGCTTCCAGTTTTTTCGTGTTGGACTGCCAGACTTTTTTGTCGGCCTCGTCGTTGCCGGTTACCGGCCCGCCGGTGGAGGCCATGGTCAGCCTGTCTGGAAATTCGCGCCGCAGCCGCCCTATTTCGCCGCACACCCGGTCCAGATGATGGCCGGAGACATTGTCGCAGTTGCCGTAGGTGTTTTGGGTGAAAGCCACCATATATTCCGACGGGATGTGTATGGGGATATTGTCAAACGAGGTTTTCATCACCCCGCCTGCCCAGCCGGCCTGATAGGCTTTGCGCATCTGTTCGTAACCGTCGCTGGGCGGCGCGGCGGAAAGCAGGAAAGGCGACAGTATTTTTCTGCCGAAAAATTCCGCCTCCAGCGGAACCGGCAGCAGATTCCGCCCCGCCAGCACGGCGCGGCTTTTGGCGGGGGCGGCCTTTTCAACCCGCTTTTTCTCGCCGGAAAGCCACTTGTCAACCGCAATGGCGACGTTTTTGCCGCTGGCGGCGGCCTCCACCACGGTGGACGGCCCCGCCGCCGCATCGCCTGCCACAAACACCTTTTCAGTGGGCGCAAACAACTGCGAGCTGCGCGCGCCCACCGCCACTATCACAAAGTCAAACCCCGCCAGCTCCTGCGCGGAATTTTTGGCGTCTTTTACCGCCGAGGGCGAGAATTTCCGGCCCGACAGCTCCACGCGGACGGTTTTCAGCCCGGTTATTTTGCCTTTGGCGGAGATTATCTCCGCAATCCTGGTCCTGCCGCTTACGGCGATGCCCGCATCCAAAAGGCCGCGCAATTCCCCCTGCTCCAGCGGCATTTCGGAAAGTTTCTCCAGGCAGAACATCTCCACGCGCGCCGCGCCGCGGCGGGCGGCGGTTTCGGCGCAGTCGGCGGCGACTGCGCCGCCACCTATCACGGCCACCCGGTGGTTTTTAACATGGAATTTTCCCGGATGCCTTAGATACTCAACCCAGGAAACCGCCAAATTCTCCCCGGGTATGCCCAGCTTGAACGGCATGTCCAGCCCGGCGGCTATTATCACCGCGTCGTATTTGCCGGAGGGAGACAATTTTACGCCGGTTTTGAATGTTATTCTGCCAAGCGATTTGATGAAATCAATATCGCCTCTAAGCATCGCCTTGTCCAGCCGGAAATCCGGTACCAGCCCCGCCATGCCGCCGGCGGTTTTTTCGCGCTCGTAAACGTCAACGGCATAGCCTTTTTGCGCCAGCACGGCGGCGGCGGCCAGCCCCGCCGGCCCCGCGCCCGCCACCGCCACTTTTTTGCCGTTGGGTTTTGCGGCGGCAAACTCCGGCAGCGCGCCCAGTTCGCGCGCTTTGGCTATTATCGCCGCCTGCGCGGCGGGGATATTGACCGGCGCGTCAAATGTTTTGCGCGCACAGGCGGCCATGCAGTGCTTTTCCGGGCAGACAAGCCCGCAAACCCCGCCCAGCGGATTATTGCCCAGGATAAGCGCGGCGGCGCGCCCGTAATCGCTTTTGCCGCCCACGGCGGCGGCCATCAGGAAGTCTGCGGGCGAGCAGTCCGCCGGGCAGGCTTCTTTGCAGGGTTTTTCCTCGCAATACTGGCATCTGGCGATTTCGTTTTTAAGCTGAGCTTCGGTCAATGTCATAACACACCCGCTGTTTTGTTGAATTTGACGATGAGCTTGTCCCACTCGTCCGCGAGCGCGAATGTCTCGTCCCAGAAACCCGGCTCCCAGAGGCGGCGCAGTTCATCCGATGTCCGGCCCTGCTGTTCCACCCAGGTGAAATACTTCAGGTTGTGCAGCGCCTTGCGGTCGGTAAACGAAAGCTCGCGCATATAATCAACCGTCGCGCCCAGCAGCCGCCGCTCCATGTCGGCGACGGCATTGTCATGGGTGTATCTGCCGCGCCCGGCTGCAAGTTCGGCCAGACGGGATTTGTAGAGGTCCATGGAATCCGTAAACACGGTGAAAACCACATCCCTCTCGCCAAGCTCGTAATATTTAGCCAGCTTGATAGCCGACAGCGTGTTTGAAATGCCGGAAATCCCCAGCAGCGGCAGCTTGTCTATCACGGAGGCGGGAACGCCGGATGCCGCCAGCGTCTTTTTGCCCTCCGGCTCGTTGAAAAGCCGCAGCAGGCGCATGCAATTCTCATCGTCTACGGCGACGACCATGTCCGTGTTGCGGACATTATGCACCCAGGGGATATGCTTGTCGCCGATGCCTTCAATGCGGTGCTCGCCGAAACCGTTAAGCAGCAGGGTGGGGCATTGCAAAGCCTCGGAGGCGGCGACTTTCATGCCGGGGAATTTTTTCTTGAGATAATCGCCCGCCGCGATAGTCCCCGCAGAGCCGGTGGCAGACACATACCCCGCCATAGCGGCCCCTTTAAGCGAGGAGAACACCTCCTCAATCGCCGGGCCGGTGACGTGATAATGCCATATCGGATTGCCGAACTCCTCAAACTGGTTGAAAATAACGCAGTCCTTGCGCGTCTTTTTTATCTCCCAGCACTTGTCGTAGATTTCCTTGACGTTGGATTCGGTTCCCGGCGTGGCAATCACCTCCGCGCCGATGGATTTAAGCCATTCAAACCGCTCCCTGCTCATCCCTTCGGGCAGAATGGCGACGGCGGGCGCGCCCAGCAGCGCGCTGTCAAAGGCTCCGCCGCGGCAGTAATTGCCGGTGGAGGGCCAGACGGCCTTTTGCGACGCGGGGTTGAACTCGCCGCTTACAAGCCGCGGGACAAGGCAGCCGAAGGCCGCTCCCACTTTATGCGCCCCCGTCGGGAAATACTTGCCGATAAGTCCGATAATCCGGGCCTTTACGCCGGTAAGCGAAGAAGGCAGCTCAAGATAATTGACCCCGCCGTAAAGCCCGGTTTCAATGTCGTTATGCCAGCCGATGCGGAACAGATTGACGGGGTCCACCGCCCACAAATCGGTTTTTTTAAGCCGGGCCTTGATTTTATCCGGCACCAGCCCCGGCTCGCGCAGTTGGCGAAAAGTAGGGATGATAATTCCGCGCTCCCTGCACCGCCGCGCGGTCTTTTCCAGAACAGCAGCATTGATTTTAATTTTAGCCATGCCACACAATACAAAAATCCCGCCCCCTCCGTCATGCGCTTTAAGCAATTTGATAGAATGCGTCTGTTGCGATTCTCATTTGGGAGGAATAATATGCCAATTCCCGATTATCAATCAATAATGCTGCCTTTGCTGAAATTCTGCGCGGACGGACAGGAGCATTCCATAAAATCAGCAAGCGAACATGTCGCCAACGCTTTTAAGCTTACGGAGCAGGAAAAGAAAGAACTACTGCCGTCACAAACACAAACTGTGATATACAGCCGCACTTCGTGGGCGAGAACGTACTTGAGCAAAGCTGGATTATTAGCGGCACCGAAGAAGGCTCATCTCATCATCACTACCGAAGGGGTTGAAGTCTTGGGACAGAACCCCGAAAAAATAGATAACAAGTTTTTAACCCGGTTTCCACAATTTGCTGAATTCAAAAAAGCACAGACTAAAAACCTCAACAACACGCGCAAGAAAGAGGACTTGCTAGAGAACCCTGTCACGCCCAACGAATCTCTTTACAATAGCTACCAGGAAATACGCCAGCAATTGTCCCAAGAGGTGCTATCAACAGTCAAAAAAAGCTCCCCCGCATTTTTTGAAAGATTGGTGCTTGATGTGCTGTTAAAGATGGGATACGGCGGCTCGCTTGCAGACGCGGGAGAAGCCGTTGGCAGAACAGGCGACGGCGGCATAGATGGAATAATTAA
Source organism: Elusimicrobiales bacterium (assembly GCA_041651175.1). Taxonomy (NCBI): domain Bacteria; kingdom Pseudomonadati; phylum Elusimicrobiota; class Elusimicrobia; order Elusimicrobiales; species Elusimicrobiales bacterium. The sequence continues at coordinate 106,628 of JBAZJT010000005.1, forward strand.
GGAAGACAAATTAGGACTGGACGTGATTTATGTGCAGGCGAAAAGATGGGATGGTTCGGTCGGCTCAAAAGAAATCAGGGATTTTGTCGGCGCACTGGAGGGGAAAAGAGCGAATAAGGGCGTTTTCATCACAACATCCGCGTTTACCGACGAGTCAGGGGAATACGTAAAGACAATCGGGAAAAAAGTGGTTCTTATAGACGGAGCCAAACTCGTTGAACTGATGATAGACAACGACGTCGGCGTATCCACTGTCAGCAGTTACTTTATCAAAAAAATTGACAGCGACTATTTTGAGGAAGAATGAAACCACGCATTGACGGCGCCATTGAAAAGGGCGGGACCCCACTATTTCCCCTTGCCTTGCCGCATTCTGAAAATTGATACAATTGGCGAATGAAGATACTCAAAGCCACAATGGTTGCCGCAACCACCGTTGCCGGTTGCTTTGCCGGCGCTTGCGCCGCGGCGGACGGCGCAAAAACCGCGGAACCGCCCGCCGTCAAAAACGGCTCAGCCGGTCGGAATACCAATTTTTCGCTTGCAACCTGCGACGGGAAAACCGTTTCGCTGGATAATTACGCCGGCAAGCCCGTGCTGGTCATTTTCATGAGTTCCACCTGCATTGACTGCAAAAACGCCGCCCCGACCATGAAAAAACTCGCCGAAACCTACGGCCCCAAGGGAATAGCCGTCGTCGGCCTGGCGATGGACACCGCAGCCGCGCCTATGCGCGAGTTCGCGCAGAAATACCAACTGGCCTTCCCCATCGGCCTCAACGGGAAACCCGTCGCTAAAAATTACCGCTCGCGCGGAGTGCCTAATTTTTACCTGCTGGACAAAACCCATTCCATCGCCAAATTCTGGTACGGCGCGGACGGCGGCAGCGCATACGAGAAAGACATGTTCAACACCCTGGACGAAATGGCGGCAAGGCTGGCCGCGAAATAAATGAAGCGGTATTCGCTTAAACTGGACCAATTGTTTGCCGCGCTGGCGCGCGCGGGATACGCGGTTAAAGGCCCGCGCCTCAAAGACGGCGATATTGTGCTGGGCGATATTGCCTCGCCGGCGGATTTGCCTGCCGGGTATAAAGACGAGCAGTCGCCGGGGCGGTACCGTCTCACGAGCGGCGGGGGGGAGTATTTCGGCGCGGTAAACTATCAGCCGTCCTGGAAAGAACTTTTGTTTTTGCAGCGCGAGACAATCTGGCGCGCGCAGAAAGGCGCGGGCGGGTTTTCCGCAGAACCGGAGAAAATCTCCGCGCCGAAGACAGCTTTTCTCGGTGTGCGGCCATGCGATATGGCGGCAATCAAAATTCAGGACAGGGTTTTCTCCGGCGGGGAATATGCGGACGCGCGCTACCGCGCGCGGCGCGATAACGTCCTTATAATAGCGGCCAACTGTACGCGGGCCTGCGCAAACTGCTTTTGCGCCTCAATGGGAACGGGGCCGGACGCCGGGGACGGCTGCGACATCGCGCTGACCGAGACGGGGGAATCTTTTGTCGCGCAGGCCGGTTCCGCCGCGGGGGAATCGCTGCTTAAGAAATGCGCCGCCGCCTCAAAAAAGCAAATCGCGCAGGCGGATGCGCTGGTGGCGGCGGCGCGCGCCGCGATAACAAAGCAGCTTGACGCCAAAAACATAAAACGGCTTTTGCAGGACAATCAGGAGCATCCCCGCTGGAAAGAAACCGGCAAACGCTGCCTCAACTGCGCCAACTGCACCATGGTATGCCCGACGTGTTTCTGCTCGGTCATGGAGGATTACACCTCGCTTGACGGCAAACAATCCTGGCGGACGCGGCGGGCGGATTCGTGCTTTACTATGGATTTTTCGCATATTCACGGCTGCGGCAGCGTCAGATATTCCGCCAAATCGCGCTACCGGCAGTGGATGACGCACAAACTGGCGCACTGGCATGACCAGTTCGGCTCGTCCGGCTGCGTGGGCTGCGGACGGTGCATAACCTGGTGCCCCGTCGGGATAGATATAACGGAGGAGGCGGCGGCTATTGCCGGAAAGCCATGAAAGAACAGTTGCTGCCGCGCAATTTCGTAATCACCCAAACCGCGCGGGAAACGGCGGATATTTTTACGTGGAAGCTAAAGCCGCAGGACGGGAAAAAATTTGTTTTCAAGCCGGGGCAGTATAACATGATTTACGTCTACGGCGTTGGCGAAGCCCCTATTTCAATAAGCGGCGGACCGGATGAACTGGTTCACACCACGCGCGCGGTGGGCCGCGTTACCAACGCGATGGCCGCTTTGAAAAAAGGCGCGGTTGTCGGCGTGCGCGGGCCTTTCGGAACCACCTGGCCGATGGACAAGCTGGAAGGCAAGGATATTATTTTCGCGGCGGGCGGAATCGGGCTTGCGCCGCTGCGCCCGGCAATTTATCATGTCTTGAACAACCGCGAAAAATACGGGCGGTGTTCGCTGCTAATCGGCGCGAAAAAGCCGGAGGAGCTTATTTACCGGCGGGAAATTTCGCAATGGCGCGCCCGCATGGATATTGAGGTCATGGTTACAGTGGACTCCGCCGGAAAAGACTGGCGCGGCAACACCGGCGTGGTGACAACGCTCATCCCGCGCGCGGCTTTTGACCCGGCCAAAACCGCCGCCCTTGTCTGCGGGCCGGAAATCATGATGCGCTTTGCGGTAAAAGAGCTTTGCGCGCGCGGCGTTTCCGAGGAGAATATCCACGTTACGCTGGAGCGCAATATGAAATGCGGGCTTGGCCTGTGCGGCCACTGCCAGTTGGGGCCGGTGTTTGTGTGCAAGGACGGGCCGGTGTTCCGGTACGACGGGATAAAACAATGGTTTCTTCAAAAAGAGGCGTAAAACCGAAACTGGCCGTCTATAAACTGGCGTCCTGCGATGGCTGCCAGCTCAGCCTGCTGGATTGCGAGGACGAGATTCTGCCGATAGCGGAGCTTGTCCACATAGCCAATTTCCCGGAGGCGACGCGCGCATTCGCAAAGGGGCCCTACGAACTCGCCCTGGTGGAAGGCTCCGTCTGCCGGCAGCATGAACTGGAACTGGTAAAGCAAATCCGCGCGGAGGCTAAATTTCTGGTCGCCATCGGCGCATGCGCGACGGCGGGGGGGATACAGGGGCTGCGCAATTTCGCGGATATAAATGAGTACGTCTCTTTTGTCTACGCCAAGCCGGAATATATCAAAACCCTGGCGGTGTCCACGCCGGTGTCGGCGCATATAAAGGTGGATTTTGAGCTGCGCGGCTGCCCGGTGAACAAAGAGCAACTGGTGGAGGTCGTGAACGCATTCCTCAACAGGCGCGTGCCCAATGTAACGGCGCGCAGCGTCTGCATGGAATGCAAGGCGCGCAAAACGGTGTGCGTTCAGGTCGCAAACGGGACGCCGTGCATGGGGCCGGTAACGCATTCCGGCTGCGGCGCGATTTGCCCGGCATACGGCAGGGGCTGCTACGGCTGCTTCGGCCCCAAGGAAACGGCCTCGCCCGCCTCGCTGTCGGCATGGTGGAAGGATAAGCTGGGCGCGGATTCGGATTTTGTCAAACGCTCGTTTCGGACATACAATGCCTGCTCGCCGGAATTCCTGGCAGAGAGCGAAAAACATGAAAGCTAAAATCAAAGTCGGCTATCTGGCGCGGGTGGAGGGGGAAGGCTCGCTTTCGGTTGACATCTCCGGCGGGAAGGTTACAAACGCCAGCTTTTCCATATTTGAGCCGCCGCGGCTCTTTGAAGCCTTCCTGCGCGGACGGCATTACGGCGAGACGCCCGACATCACCGCGCGCATCTGCGGCATTTGCCCGATAGCCTATCAGATGAGCGCGGTGCACGCCGTTGAAAAAATCCTCGGCGTGAAAATTGAGGGGCAGCTGCGCGAGCTGCGCCGGCTGATTTACTGCGGCGAATGGCTGGAAAGCCACCTGCTGCATATCTATTTCCTGCACCTGCCGGATTTTCTGGGCTGCCAGGACGCCATTGAACTGGGCCGGAAAAACCCCGCGCTGGTAAAATCCGCGCTGCGCATGAAAAAAGCGGGCAACGCGATAGTCTCGCTTTTGGGCGGGCGGGAAATTCATCCGGTGAACGTAAAAGTCTGCGGGTTCTACCGCGTCCCGGAAAAAGCGGAGCTGGAAACGCTCGCGGACGAGCTTAAACACGGCAGGGACGCCGCGCTTAAAGCGATAAAGATTCTGGCGAAGCTGGATTTTCCCGACGTGGAGCGCGATTACGAATTTGTTTCGCTTTACCACCCGAAGGAATATCCGTTCAACGAGGGGACGGTGGCAGACAATGCGGGCCTCAATATCCCCGTTGAGCAGTTTGAGGATAATTTCCGGGAAGTCCACCGGCCCAATTCCACGGCGTATTATTCCGTCTCAAAACGCACGGGCGGCGGTTATCTGACCGGGCCGCTGGCGCGGTTTAATCTCAACTACGGCACACTCTCTCCGCTGGCAAAAGAGGCGGCCAAAGCCGCCGGCATAAAACCGGGCTGCAAAAACCAGTTCAAAAGCATACTGGCGCGCGCGGTGGAAGTGGTCTACGCTTTTGACGAGGCGCTGCGGATTATCGCGCAATACGAGCGTCCGCCCAAACCTGCGGTTGACATTGCCGCGCCCAAAGCCGGAACCGGCTGCGCGCTGACCGAGGCGCCGCGCGGCAGCCTCTACCACCGCTACAGCATAGACGCCAGGGGCAAAATCACATTCGCCAAAATAGTGCCGCCCACGGCGCAGAACCAGCATGTCATGGAAGACGATCTCAAAGCCACGGCGCAGCGGTACATAAACCTTCCTCGGAAAAAACTGACCTGGAAGTGCGAGCAGGCCATACGCAACTACGACCCGTGCATTTCCTGCTCGGTGCATTTCATAAAACTGAAAATCAACCGGCGGCCCTAGCCCGGCGGCCCGAATGCAAAACGAAGCCCCAAGAAAATTTCACATCACCTTCTACACGCAAAATCCCGCGCGCCTGGCAGGCTTCTGGGCCTATGCGCTGAAATATACGCAGAAACCGCCCCCTGCCGGTTTCAATTCATGGGAGGAGTTCGCCGCCGAAACCGGAACCGCGGAACAGCGGGTTCTGGTCCATCCGGCGGGAGCGATGCCCCCTTTTCTTTTCTGGAAAGTCAAAACCCCCAAGCGGGCGAAAAACTACATGCATCTGGATGTGGACGCAGGCGGCGGCCCCGGAGTTCCGCTGGCGGAGCGTAAAAAGCGCGTCCGCGCCGAGGCGGAACGGCTGGCCGCGCATGGCGCAACCCGCATCCGCGAGGTTGAATGCGGAGACTGGTTCTGGATTCCCATGCGCGACCCCGACGGCAACGAATTCTGCCTTCAGTAAAGGTGCGTTTATCTGGAAGGACCGGGCGATGACGCCTTTTGCAGCTCCGCGGACGCCGGCGGCAGTCTGTACCGCACATCGCTCACGGCGCAGGGTTGGCGGCCGTTTTTGAATTTGGCGATGCAGTGTTTCATAAGCCGGTAATAAAAATCCCCATAGCCGTCGGCGGCAGGCTCCAGATCCTTGTTGTAGTCGGCATTATATTCGTCCACAAATCCCCTGTTGTTTTCGCCGTCCGGCACGATATCGGTCTTGCAGCCGGCAGCAGACTGCTGTATCGGCGAGTAGCAGAACCTTATGGCAAGCCATTCATTCCACGTAGAAAGCAGCGCTATGGGCACATCGGGATATTTCAGCAGGGTTTTGAATTGCTGCACGAAAGTGCGCCCGCCCAGTTTGGGGACGCCGTATCTCCTGTCGCTTATGAAACCGTCGGGCGAACCGTAACCCTGATAGGCGCTTGAAACGGATATCGCTTCCCCGTTATAGCCGGTCCAGTAAAGCTGGTTGCACTCCCGCGCTCCCGCCGAGGCGAGAAAGGCGTGAGAATACGGGCTTGGCTCGTAGCACCATTGCTGAAAAGACCAGTTAGAGGTTTTTTGCGTTATGTCGGCCCACATTTTGCGGACGGTGTATTTTTTCTCCAGCGCGGCTATCCGGGCGGAATCCGGGACAAACACGGAATTATCCACCACCAGTATCAGCGGCTTGCCCTTGAACATAAACCGCATGCCGGGATATTTTTCCATACGGGCAAGCACGGCGTCCGGCACATCGGCATTAGCGGTAAGCGGAAACCAGGGAACCACCTTCGGCGCGCCGGGAACCTTGCTCCATACCGGCAGCAACCGCTCAAGCGGCTGGAGTATCATTTCGTTCACGCGGTCTGAGGCGGCAACGACACCCCAATTGGTGATATCCAGATACACGAAATCAATGCCGGCGTCGCGCAGCATTTCGGCATGCTTGCTCAAAACAGAGTCATCCTTGGACAGGCAGTAATACCCCAATGCAGGCTTGCCATGCCAATGCCATGCGCCAACGGGCCCCCAGTCGCCTTTCCCGGAGAGTATCTTTGTGACGTCATACGGATCATGCCCCAGATTTACCCTGGATTCCGGGCAATGCCACAACGCGTAGTAAATGCCGAATTGAGTCGCATAAACAGCGGGAGCGGAAAAACCCAGGGCCGCCGCCAGAACTATTGCCGCGCGAATTCCGTGAATATACTTTTTCGCCACACACTATCCCTCGTCTGATGAATTACAGACGGCACAAATTTTTGCCGCCTTGAAAGATTTTACTTTTTTCATTGCCTCAAAGATTGAGCGATTTGCGGGCAAGGCAGAGATTCCAAAACCCGCTTCAAGTAAAAACCCGGATTATCCTTACGGATAATCCGGGTAAAGTGGTGGTTGGGGAAGGATTCGGTCACGAGTTTCAGTCTCGCCGCCGCGAGCCTGAACTCGCGACCCCGCCTCGCGGCCTCGCCTGCTGGCTCGGCATCGCTCCGGCCTTACTGAGCTTCACATAATTCCTTGACATGCTGGCTGGCCGATTTTGAGGCGAGGCAAGGCGCAAAGAGCGCGGCATACCACCGGTATGCAAGTGATTTGCAACGCAGCCGCAGCCCAAAAGCGGCCAGCCCCTTCGGGGAGGCCCATATTCGCCCGCAGTCGTCGTTGCGTCCGCTTGGAGTGCGCACGGCACGCCTGCGCGTCCGCGCCTAGACTGCGGGCGAATATGGGCCTCCAGCATGTCAAGGAATTATGTGAAGCTCAGTAATCCTTGCGCGGGCCAGGCAGCTGGCCCGCTCCCCAATCCAAATCAAAACCCGGATTATCCTTGCGGATAACCCGGGTAAAGTGGTGGTTGGGGAAGGATTCGAACCTTCGAAGGGCGAAGCCCGCCGGTTTTACAGACCGGTGCTTTTGTCCACTCAGCCACCCAACCATGCGCGCTTTCGCGGCACCTGACTATTCTAACAAATATCAGCCCAGAAATTCTTTCAGCCCGATTTTTCTGGAATTTGAAAAATATACCGACTCATCGCCTCCGGCTTGCACGACACCGGAAAGGCCAAGCGCATCAATCATGCCTGCGGCCCGGGCTGGAAGATTCAAAACAATCCTTTCAATCAGGCGGGGGGAAACCGCCGTCACGGCCGCTTCATGAACTTCAATCAACGCCGGGATTCCGGGGCGGGCCGGATAGGCGGTCTTCAGCTTCCTGATGGTTTGCAGACTCTTCGGATGCAGAAACCAGCCGGAGCCGGAAAGGCCGTCAATATAAGACTCCAAATCGGGAACATCCACCGCGATATGGTGCAGCCCCGGCCCCCGTTTTTTCATGGCCCGCAAATAGGCGCCCTCTTTGACCGGCTCCATCAAAAGTACGCTGGCCGAGCAATCCGCAGCCCCGATATATATCTCGCGCGTTCCCTCTCCGTCCCAGATTTCGGCGGGGCCGACAAACAAATCCAGCTTTCCAAACGCCGCCGCCGCTTTCTCCACGAAGGAGACGAGAAACGCTATGTGGTTTAACCTGAAAGTTTCAGTTGGCGCGAGGACCGAGGCGAAAAAGCGCGAAATAATGCCGAACAAAATTATCCGCGCGTGCCTCACTGCACGAAAGGATAATTTTGTGAAGGCAGTATGAAGCGATTTTTCGCCGAATCCCGCGGCCAACTGAAATTTTCAGGTTAACTTTACACTCATTAAATCGTTTCCGCGATAGCCCCATTCGCTGATTGCATTTTTATTACCACCCTAAACACCTCTGGATAACGGATATTTTTGGGCGCGCGCGGTGGAAATCAGGAATAGCGTATACTGATTGACAGAGACGCCCTCCTCCAAAGCTTCTTCTTTCAAGCTGCGCTGCAGGGTCTTTGGTATGCGCAAAAGAAATCTTCCGCCTAATTTTTGCCCCGACAAAGCAGGGGGAATCGGCAGTTTGTTCTCCGCCCTGATGCGGAAATTAAGTTTTATCGCGGCATCCAACTCTTTTAACGCATCCGTGTCGGTATCGCCGAAAGCGGAACAGCCGGGTATTTCCGGCGCGACGGCAACCCAGCATTTATCCTCGCTGCTGTAAAACACCTTGCGGGTATAACCATCATCGCCGGATTTTTTCAGTATTTTGCGCATAGCTTTACCTCATCCTGAGATTATAGGCGTCCGCCATCTTGAGGAATTGGGTTATCTGATACGGCTTGGCCTCGCCGTCTTTTTCCTGCAAAGTAAGCACGGCCCCGCAGGGATGACGGTAACCCTTATGGCTTCCCGTTTGTCCGGCAAACACAAAACCATATGCCTCAACAAGCCTTATGAAATCGGCAAACCGAACATTGTGCTTAGCCCCCTGCCGTATCCGCCGGAGCAAAATTTCGCTTCTCACAATAATATAATATCACCGGCAATATCATTTGTCAAGGATCACCTTCGCAGGTTCAAAAATCCGGCGCAAAGCGCGCGGGATGTGCTATACTTATATTAGGGGATGGCATTGTTGTTACTATGAAAAAATACGTTTTCACGCTGGCTGTGATTGCCGCCGCCGTCGGAGCGGCGAAGCTGGGGTATCCGGCGTTCATGCGCTCGGCCTTTTGTATTTCGGGGGAGGTGAATGTGTCCCGCCGGCTGGCTAAACTCACCCGGGCGCCGAACACGATGTGTTATCTGATTCTCAAAAACCAGGGCGACGTGCCGGTGGCGATAAAACAGTTCGTGAACCCCGTATTCCCGCTGAAATTCCGCCTCACCGCCGGCGACCTGCTGCTGGCCGATTCATGGCGCGACCCTCTTAACCTTGAAGTGCGGATAAACGATCACGGCTACATAGGCGAGTTGCAAGCGGGAGATATTTTCGCGAAATACGACAAGCCTGTGCGCCTGCGCGCCAGTGTTTACATCACCGCGGACAAGATGCTGGGAGTTCCCACCCTTGTCGCCCACGGCGAGTCTGACAAGGGACAGTATCTGTTTTCCAGCCCGGCCAGATAGAGAGCTCAGATTTTTTTTTCCGCAAAAGAACGCCCCGCAGCCTGCCGGCTGCGGGGCGTTTCGTTTGGGGGAGGGAGAGACTACCAAGGCTCTGCTTCGCCGGTAATCTCATCCAAACGCTTTGAGACAAGGTCCGATTTTTGTGATTTGCGCTTTTCAATGCGGGACTTGAGCTTGGCAAGCTCCCCGCTGAGGTTGTCAACGCGCGCCTGGTCCAGCGCCAATTTTGCGTCAAACTGCTGGGCGAGCTTGGCCTCCATTTTCTTTTTAATCGCGGTTTTGTCCGCCGAGGAAGCCTCCCTGTAGGACTGGGACAACTCCAGAATGTCCGCATCCAGACTCACCACGGCGATGGCTTTGACGCGGGCCTCTTTGTCGCTTGCCGCGAAAAAGAACATTTTGGGGCCGATATTGCGCAGCAGCGCGTGGAAAAGATTGGGAGCGTCCTTGCGCATTTTCTCCAGCCTGTCGGCGAAGGCGGCATCCGTCTGCCGCACCTGTTCCGCTATCTTGTCCATGCCGGGGAATCCGCCACCGAAGCCGCCGCCCATCATGCCGCGCTTGCCATCTTCCATCGGGCATTGCTTGCACCCCATCATGCCGCCGTGGGGCGCCTTGCCGCGCATACCGCCGCGCATTTCGCCGCCGTGCATTCTGCCGCCGCGCATTCCTTTAATATCGCCGCGCTTCATGTCTCCGGGACCGGGCCTGGGCGAGTCCTCGTCATCATCTATATCGTAGACGCCGCCGGGCGGGCCTGCCGCATCCATATCCGGGCCGGAGGCATCCGGCGCGGCCTGACCGCCGCCGGCAACCGGCGGCTGAGGCGCAGCGTCATACGCGAGAAGCGGCGCATATGCCAGCGCAATCACTGCCAGAACTGCCAATGCTGTTTTCATCACATTCCTCCTGTCATACGATTTTATCAACCGTGAGGGCATCACTCATTACCGCCGGAACCGGCGTTTCCGCTCACCGTTCCCTGCTGAAATTCCTGTCCGCTTTTTAGCATATTGCCGCCGCGCCGGTGCCCCATGCCGCGGCGCATGCCCCGGCCCTCCGGCTTTTTACCGACAGCCCCGTCGTCCACGCCGCCGGACGCATAAGAACCCGGATCATCATCTCCGCCGGAGGGCGGAGGCGGCCTGCGCATATGACCCTTGCCAAAGCCGTTACCGGACGCTTCGCCCCCGCCGCCCATAGACCCGCCCCGTTCGTCGCCGCCCGGAGGAGGCGGCCTGCGCATATTCCCCTTGCGGGTTCCGCTGCTGACGGCGACATCTCCACCGCCGCGACGCTGCATTCCGTCCTTATGCGCGGCGGTGCTGGCGCGCACGCTGTTATCCTCATTCTCGTTGCCCGCTTCGGAATCCACGGGCAGATTCTCTATGTCCGGGTCAAATTCCGTATCACCCGGAGTCTGGCTGGAATATACAGTATCTGCCGATTTTGCCTGCGGGCATACCGCCAAAAACGCTGCGGCAAAACCCAAAATAGCAACCGCCGCACACCGCCCAAACAGCGATTTCACACCCGTGCCATCACATTTTCCCGCTGCCGCCTTTTCCAATTGAAAGGACTTCATCTCACCCTCCGATATACTGGTCCGTCCTGCTGCCGAAATCCTCCAGCATGCTGGTCCTGTAGTCATATATGTCCGATTCATAGCCGGTCTTCATGCCTGCCGCCTCCGCCGAGACCGAGACGGCCACCGCATTGAAATCGTCGTCCCATTTATCGGCCACTATGGCGGAGGAGGCCTTTCTTGCCGCGCTGAAAGCCAACAGGGCAATCAGCACCGCCGCGGCCGCCATGGCCGGGCGCAGCAGCGAGAACATGTATTGCACCGCAGTCTGTCCTCCCAGCACGGCGCCGCGTATATTCCCGTAAACCTCCGCCGGGGGCCGGGTCTTATGGCAGGCCGCGCCCAGAGCGGCCAGAATATCAAGACGGTCGCGGCAATAAGCGCACCCTGTCAAATGGCCCCTGTAGGCGGCAGATTGCGCGGCGTCCATTTCGCCGTAATGGAAGAGAATGGCATTTTCGTCGCAACCGATCATAGCGGCAGCCTCTCACCTTTTTCCAGCGCGGCCCGCATTTTGCGTACCGCCCTGCTCATCCGCGCAAGCACCGTGCCCAGCGGCGCGCCGGTGGCCTGCGCTATTTCCTTGAAAGACATTCCCGAATATTCCCGCATCAAAACCACTTCTTTCTGCTCCGGCGGCAGCGCGTCCAGCGCCTTTGCCACGGCCTCCCCGTCCGAGAGGCGGTCCAGCAAAATTTCCGGCTCCTCGCCGCGGGCGGACGGCTCGCGCTGCGGCGCCTCTTCATCTTCCCCGTCCGGCAGGAAACTCCCAAGCCGCGACGCCCGCCGGAAATGGTCCATCGCCAGATTGGACGCCGTCCGGTACAGCCAGCCCTTGAACTTGCCCTCCTCGGAATACTTGTCTATATTGCGGAAAACCCTTATAAAGGTCTCCTGGAATATATCCGAGGCGGCGGCCTCGTCTTTGACCATCGCCAACACAAATGAATACAGCCCGGCCTCATGCCTGCGATAGAGGGCTTCGAAAGCCTCCGCGTCGCCATCGCGGAAAGCCGCCACAAGAACCGCGTCTGTCACACTATTCATAACGGAACGCTCCCGTTTTTTATTGCAATCATGGTATCATATAGGAATGGAACTGCGCGTTGAAAAAGACTCGCTCGGCGGGATAAATGTGCCGGAACACGCCTATTGGGGCGCGCATACCCAGCGCGCGCTGGACAATTTCCGGTTAAGCGGCCAGAAGGTCAGCCCCGCGCTGATTAAAGCGCTGGCCATGGTCAAGAAAGCGGCGGCGCAGGCCAACAAGGAGCTGGAATTTTTGGACGCGGAAAAGGCCGGCGCAATAATCACGGCCTGCGGCGAAATCATAGACGGCAAATTCGCCAATCAGTTTCCGCTGGACGCTTTGCAGGGCGGGGCGGGAACCTCCGCGAACATGAACGTCAACGAGGTAATCGCCAACCGGGGTATAGAGCTGCTGGGGGGGAAAAGGGGCGATTACGCGGTAATTCATCCGCTTGAGCATGTCAATCTGCACCAGAGCACCAACGATGTTTACCCCACCGCGCTGAAAATAGCCTGCGTTTACAAGGTGCGCGCGCTGAGCGAGGCGGCAGCCAGATTGCAGGGCGCGTTCCAGTCGGGCGAGGCTAAATTCGCCCGCGTGGTCAAGACGGGCCGCACCGAAATGCAGCCCGCCGTGCCGATGACGCTGGGCGCGGAATTTTCCGCCTGGGCCGAGGCCCTCTCGCGCGACCGCTGGCGCGCCTTCAAATGCGAGGAACGGCTGCGCGTGGTCAATCTGGGCGGAACGGCCATAGGAACGGGGCTTGGCGCGCCCAGAGATTATATTTTTCTGGTGCTTGAAAAATTGCGCCAGACCGCGGGACTTGGCCTCAGCCGGGGCGAAAATCTGCCGGGCGAAACAGCCAATTCCGACGTGTTCGTGGAAGTTTCCGGCATACTCAAAGCCCATGCGACCACTCTGGCCAAAATCTGCGGCGATTTGCGGCTGCTGAATCTGCTTGGCGAAATAAAGCTGCCTCCGGTGCAGGTCGGCTCCAGCATAATGCCGGGGAAATACAATCCCGTCATATGCGAGGCCGCCACGCAGTGCGCGCTCAAGGCCATGGCAAACGATGCTCTGGTGGCGGAATGCGCCTCCCGCGCCAGCCTGCAAATCAACGAATTCCTGCCGCTGCTGGCGCACTCAATTTTGGAATCGCTGGATATTCTGTCCGCCGCCGATACCGCGCTGGAACCGCATGTGAAAGCCATCTCCGCGGACGAAAAAACCTGCCTCGCCAACTGCTCTTCGCCGACCGCGCTGATAACTCCGTTTCTTCCGCATGTCGGCTACCGGAAAGCGCTTGAGCTTTTGCAGGGTTTTGAGGCCGAAGGCGGCGGCGATTTCCGCGGCTATCTGGCTAAAAAGCTCGGCGCAGAGCTTGTGGAGCGCGTCCTCTCCCCGGAATCGCTTACCGCGCTGGGGCACAAGAATGCAAAAAACACCTAGGTCTTTGCGGCTGCATATCGGGATTTTCGGGCGGACCAATGTCGGCAAATCAAGTTTCCTGAACCTGATTTGCGGGCAGGAAGCCGCCATCACCTCGCCCGTCCCCGGCACCACCACCGACGTTGTGGAAAAAGCCATGGAACTGCTGCCGGTGGGGCCTGTCGTTTTTCTGGACACGGCGGGATTTGACGATTCCTCGGAGCTGGGCAGGCTGCGCGTGCAGAAGACAAAACGCGCGCTGGAACGCGCCGACGTCGCCGTGCTGGTGTCCGAAACCGGCAAATGGGGGGAATACGAACTGCTTATTTCCCGCGAGGCAAAAGCGCGCGGCATACCGCTGATTACGGTATTAAACAAAGCCGACCTCGCGCCGGTTTCCGAAGATTTCATCGCACAGGTAAAAGCCGAAACGGCGCATTATTTTTCCTGCATCAGCGCCGGCGCGGCAGACCGCGAGGCATACCGCAACCAGTTCAAGCGGCTGCTGCTGGCCGCCTGCCCGGACGAATTCCTTAACCCGCCGCCGCTTATCGGCGATTTGCTGCGGCCCGGCGGGGTGGCCGCGCTTGTGGTGCCGATAGATTTGCAGGCGCCCAAAGGCCGGCTTATTCTGCCGCAGGTTCAGGCCATACGGGACGCGCTGGACAGCGACGCGCTTTGCCTGGTGGTCAAGGAGCGCGAATACGCGCATGCGCTTTCGCTTCTGAAAGAACCGCCCTGCATAACCGTCTGCGATTCCCAGGCCGTGCAGAAAGTTATGGCCGACACGCCGGAGAATATCCCCTGCACCACGTTTTCAATACTCTTTGCAAGGCTTAAAGGCGACCTGCCCGCCTTTGCGGCGGCTGCGGCGGCGATAGACAGCCTCAAATCCGGCGACAGGGTGCTTATAGCAGAATCCTGCGCGCACCACCCGCTGGAGGACGATATAGGCCGCGTCAAAATACCGCGCTGGCTGCGCCAGCACACGGGCGCGGCACTGGATATTCAAACCACCTGCGGGCTGGATTTCCCGGACGATATTTCAAGCTACAAGCTGGTAATACACTGCGGCGGCTGCATGACAAACCGGCGCGACATGCTCTATAAGATGGAGCGTGCGCGCCAGGCCGCCGTGCCGATGACAAACTACGGGGTGGCTATCTCGTTTTTGCAGGGAGTGTTAAAGCGCGCGCTGGCGCCGTTTCCGGCGGCGCTGGCGGCTTACGAGAGGGAAAAAGCGCCCTGATTTTTTTGGGGGTCGCTTTCACCCGCAATCCCGCCGTATGGCGGGACTGCGGGAAGCGGAAACGGCGGTTCGCTATTTGGCGTCCGGCTGCTGCGAGCAGCCCGCCCTTGCCGATATAACCGAAGTTACCAGCATAAACAACGCGAAAACGCCCATCATCAGGCCGGAGACGACGTTCAGGTTCATCTCCGCGTCCGGCTTGAGCGGCAGCACCATCCCGGAAATCACCAGGATGACGCTGAATATCAGAAACAGCAGCCCTATCGGAAAACGCAAATCGTCAAGCAGTCTGTCCAGCATATTGCCCCCTTAGTGGAAAAGATAGTTCAGCGCCAGCGTCAGCGCCAGCACGCAGGCCGCAAGCGGCATGGGCCGCATGTACCAGCGCGTCTCGGTTTCCGCGGGACGCTCGGTCAGGCTGTAGACCAGGCCGCGCATCTCCTCGTCCGGTTTAGGCTTGGTAAGCAGGCTTACCACCATTGTAACCACAAAGCAGACCACCCATGCCGTTATGGCGATTGCGAAAGCCTGGCCCATGGTGGAATGGAACTGGTGCACCGAAGACAGATTGCAGGGTATCAGCCAGCCGCCCTTGCCTTCCGCCGTGGTCAGGCCGTGGACGGCGGCAGCCGCCGCGGTGCCGGAAAGCAGGCCGGTGAATGCGCCGTGGCCGGTGGTGCGCTTCCAGAACATGCCCAGCAGGAAGGTGGCAAACAGCGGCGCGTTCACGAAACCGAATACCAGCTGCAGCAGGTCCATGATATTGTTGAAGCTGCGCGCCAGATAAGCCGTGGCGATTGAAATCGCTATGCCCACCACCGTCGCTATGCGGCCCATGCGCAGATAATGCTCGTCCGTGGCGTCCTTGCGGATATGGGCCTGATAGATGTCGTAAGTCCACACGGTGTTGAAGGCGGTTACATTGCCCGCCATGCCGGACATGAAAGAAGCCATCAGCGCGGTAAGCCCCACGCCCAGCAGCCCCGCCGGATAGAAATGCGCCAGCATGGTGGGCAGCGTCATGTCAAAATCCGTGGTGTGGCCGTCCGGCTTGAAGGGAAGCGAGAAGCCGCTTCCCATCTGGGACAGCGTAATGGCTATAAGCCCGGGCAGTATGACAACAAACGGCATCATCATCTTCGGGAAGGCGGCGATAAGCGGCGTGCGCTGCGCGGCGGACATATTCCTGGCGGCCATGGCGCGCTGCACCAGCAGGAAGTCCGTGCACCAGTAGCCGAACGAAAGCACAAACCCCAGTCCCATCAGCATCCCGAACAGGCCTATGCCCATCGGATTGTCGCTGGCGGAGCCCATGTACTGCCACGTGTGAGTCATGACCGGCTGCAGCCGGGCCTGCATTCCGCTCCAGCCGCCGACGCGGTGCATTCCCGCGTAGACCAGCGGCGCTATGCCCAGCACTATAAGGAAGAACTGAAGCACCTCGTTGTAAATCGCGCTGCGCAGCCCGCCGGTGAAAGTATACACCGCCACAATGCCCGCCGACAGCAGCACCGAAACCCCGAAGTCCCAGCCCAGCAGCACCTTAAGCAGTATGGCCAGCGCGTAGAGCGATATGCCGGAGGAGAAAACCGTCATCGTCGCAAACGAAAATGCGTTGAGCAGGCGGGTTTTTTCGTCAAAGCGCAGGCTCAAATATTCCGGCACCGAGCGCGCGCGGCTGCCGTAGTAAAACGGCATCATGAACAGCCCCAGGAACACCATCGCCGGTATGGCGCCCACCCAGTAAAAATGCGCGGTCATTATGCCGTATTTCGCGCCGGAGGCGGCCATGCCCAGCACTTCCTGCGCGCCCAGATTGGCGGAGATGAAAGCAAGGCTGGTTATCCACAGCGGGATGGCATTCTTGCCGCCATGCCCGCCCAGAAAATCGGCGCTGGAATGCACCTTGCGCTTGAGAATTATTCCTATGGAAATGACAAACAGGAAGTAGATGGAAATTACCAGGTAGTCTATGGGACTGAGTTGCATTGTTCACTCTCCGTTGGCAGAGCCCGCCTTCGCGGCAAGCCTGCGGATGGCCGGCCTGCCCGGCGCCTTCGCATGGAATAATCCGACAGTCCGCTGTCGCTGCGGATACTGTTGTAAGTTTAGCAACTTTAGCGGACATGTTCATGGGCATTTGGACCTATTTTTATCCGGGGCAAAAAACGCGGAAAATTAGATATACTGTTTCTCATCGGAGGAACCTATGAAAAAAATTTTCTGTGCCGCTGTATTTTTATGCTGCGTCCGGGCCGCCGGGGCCGATGAGTACATTCCCTTCCAGCGCCAGACGCTCAACAGCGGCCCCTCCTGGGCCACGTTCCATGTCCAGGCATCCGCCGCTACAAGGCTTAAAAGCGATTTCACAAACACCGCCACCGGCGGCGAGGCGGGGCTGGTGGTCCTCTACGACAAAAACGCTCCGTCGCTGGGGCTTTTCGTTGGATACTTCCCGGTGGAAGACAGGTTCGCCGACCTCAACTACGTGATAGTGCCTATAACTCTGCGCGCCTCCTATGATATGCAGATGACCGAAGGCGGCGTCTACTTCACCATGGCCGCAGAGGGCGGCGGGGCCATAAACAGTTTCAAGGACGTCGTGCCGCAGCAAAGCGACGTGCGCAACTCTTATGTAATCGGCGGGCAGGCGGGGTTCAAGTTCATACCCAACGGCGGCGGGCCGTCCATGCTGTTTGTGCTGGGATACCAGTACCTCAACCCGCAGGTGCTTTTCGCCATACCCGGCGGATATTCCAACGAAAACCGCAACCTCGGCGCGCCGTACATCAAACTGGGGCTGGAGTTTTGACCTCCAAACTGGAAATAGCCCGCTCGCAAAAAAAACCGGTTAAATTCCTGGCTTCGCGGCTGCTTATGCGCAGCGGGCTGTGCCGGCTGATTACCATGGACATGGGGGGGTTCCGGCTGCGTTTTTTTCCGTCGGCGCTTTCCGCCCAGTACTGGATTGACAGGCAGGACCGTTCCTGCGACACAGATTTCATCGCCCGCTACGTAAAACCCGGAGACAACATAATAGACATCGGCGCCAATATCGGCGCGCTGGCCTTGGCAGCCGCCGCGGCGGCGGGCAGGCAGGGGCATGTCCTGGCGGCGGAGCCGCACCCGCGCATTTACGGCTATCTTGTCTCAAATATAGAACTAAACGGCTTTGTGAACATAACCCCGGTAAACGCCGCTGCCGCAGCCAACGGAACCGGAGTGCGCATTTCGGATTCCAACGCCGACGACGAAAACCGCCTCTCGGACGAAGGAATAGACGTGCCCGCCCGCGCACTGGACGATATGGCCCGGCTGCTCTACGGCGAAATAGCGCTGCTTAAAATAGACACCGAGGGCTGCGAGAAGTTCGTTCTGGACGGCGGGGCAAAAACCCTGGCCCGGACATCCTGCGTTTACTTTGAATCCTGCCAGAGCCAGTTCGCCCGCTATGGCTACACCTGCGCTGAACTGTTCAATTCGCTGGAGGCGGCGGAATTTTCAGTCTACCGAAAAACCGGCGATACCGTTCTGGAGCGGCTGCCGGAAGGCTATATCTCCAGCAAATGCGAGAACCTGTTCGCGCTGAAAAACGAGGAAATGTTCTCCTCCCGCACCGGCTGGACCACCCGGTTTTACAAATAGCCCGCTATTCACTGACAAGATTGGAAATCCGCTCCCAGTTGCCGTCGGTGGCAAGCAGCTCCAGCTCCGTGTTCCCGGCGGGATCCTGGCGGCGGGCGATAACCATGCAGCTTTCGTAAATCTGGTTCAGCAGCGCGCCCCTGCCCGCCGCGACAACCAGCCGACGCGGCTTCCAGACGGCAGACAGCACCCGCTCCACCGCCAGCAGCATCTCGTCCAGCCCCCGGCCTTCAAGCGCGCTGATAAATATGGAGTCCGGGTTTTCGCGCCGCAGCGCGGACATGCGCCGCGCATCCAGCAGGTCCGCCTTGTTGAAAACCTCCACCACAGGGATATGCGCGGCGTCCAGCTCTGCCAGAGTGGCAAGCACGGTGGCCTTCTGCTCGCGGCACAGCGGGGAGGCGCCGTCGCGCACATGCACCACGCAGTCGGCGGCGGCGATTTCCTCCATAGTGGCGCGGAAGGCGGCTACCAGCCCGTGCGGCAGCTTCTGGATGAAACCGACGGTGTCCGTAAACAGCGCGGCGGCCCCGCTTTTGAGCCGGACGCGGCGGGTGGTGGTGTCCAGCGTAGCAAACAGCTTATTGTCTGCGTAAACATCGCGCTTTCCCGAAAGCGCGTTAAGCAGGGTGGATTTTCCGGCGTTGGTGTATCCGGCTATGGCTATCTGAGCCAGCGGGACGGAGGCGCGCCGCCCCCTGCGGTTGAGCCTTTCGGCGCGGACGGCTTCTATCTCCCGCTCCAGCGCGACAATCCTTTCGCGCAGACGGCGGCGGTCGTATTCCAGCCGCCGTTCTCCGGGGCCGCGCGTGCCTATGCCGCCGGTCTGCTGCATCATCTCGCCGCCGCGCCCGGTAAGGCGCGGCAGCATGTAGTTTAGCTGGGCAAGCTCCACCTGCAGCCTGCCTTCGCGCGTCCTGGCGCGCAGGGCGAAAATATCCAGTATCAGCCGGGTGCGGTCTATGATTTTGGCGTGTATTATGCTCTCCAGATTGCGCTGCTGCGCGGGGGAAAGTTCCTCGTCAAAAATAACGGTGTCCACCTCCAGCCGGCGGACGGCGGCGGCCAGCTCCTCCGCCTTGCCGGAGCCGACCAACGTGGCGGGGTGGAAAGACGAGAGCCTTATGGAAAACGCCTCTACCGGACATGCGCCGGCGGTTTCGCAGAGCCGGCGCAGCTCGTCCAGCGACGATTGCGCCGCCTCCGCGCCCGCGCGGCGGGGGCGTTTGAGCTCAACTCCGGCCAGTATGGCTTTTTCGGTCATAAAGCGCGCGCGTTGTCCAGCGCTATGCCGGAGACTTCCTCCGGCGTCCAGTCCCGCGAATCCGACAGCGAAATCCAGCGTATGTTCTTGTAGCGGCGCAACCAGGTGATCTGCCGCTTGGCGTAGGCCTGGGTGAGGGTGATAATGCGGTGAATAGTGTCCGTCCGGGCGGCTTTGGCGCGCAGATAATCCACGGCCTGCGGGTATCCCAGGCTTTTAAGCGCGGGGCAGTCCTCCGGGTAGCCGGATTGCAGAAGGGCGTCCGTCTCGGAGGCCATGGCGTCAAAAATTTTATGGGTTCTGGCGGCGATGCGCTCGCGCAGCACGTCGCGGCTCCAGTCCAGCACGAAAAATACCGCCTTGTGCGTGGGCAGCGCGTCGTAAAACCGGCCCGACCATAATTGCGAGATGGGTATGCCCGTAAGCTCGCGCACTTCCATGGCGCGTATGACGCGCTGTATGTTGCCGGCCGGAATTTTTTCCGCCGCCTGCGGGTCAAGCCCGCGCAGCCGCGCGTGCATCCCCTCCGGCCCCAGTTCCCGCGCAAGGCGCGCAAGCGCAAGCCGCAGCTGGCTGTCGCCTTTGGGCAGCGCGTCCATCCCGTTCCAGTAGGCCTGCAGGTAAAGCCCGGTGCCGCCCGCAAATACCGGCCTTGCGCCGCGCGCGCGGATGGCGGCCTCCGCCGCGGCTGCCGCGGCGGCGAAGCTGCCCGCGTCATAAGAACTGCGCGGGTCCAGAAAATCCACCAGATGATACGGCACCCCGCCGGACAGGTACATCCGCGCGCCGTCTTTTTCAACCCACTGCCCCGGCGGCTTGGCCGTTCCGGCGGAAAGTTTTGCGTAAATCTGCCGGGAATCGGCGGAGATTATCTCGCCGCCGCAGGCTTTTGCCAGCGCGATGGCGATATCGGTTTTGCCGGAGGCCGTCGGCCCCATCAGCACTATGGGTTTTTCCACACCGCTATTAAACATTTTTTGAGGGCTTGACGGGAACCGCCGCCGCGCTTTCGGGCCGGAGGCTGCCGCCCGCGCGGCAGCCTCCGCTCGCGGCTACCAGACTTGGGACGGGGCCGGGTTGACCATGGGCGCATTGGCCCCGCAGGAAAACGCCTTCTTGAATTCCGGCATATTTGACACGGTGCCGTTTACGCGGAACTTGGTCAGCGGATGCGGGTCGCCCAGCAATTGCATCCGGGCGGCCTTTTCGGTCTGGTTGTTGCACCATATCTGGCCGAAACCCATGAAGAAACGCTGCTCCGGCGAGAATCCGTCCATATTGCCCGACGGATGCTGCGCCTGCGTTTTCATATAGGCCTCGTAGGCCAGGTGCATGCCGCCGTTGTCGGCTATGATTTCGCCCAGCGCGAACTGCCCGGCCTGTTTTGCGTCGCTGCCGGGATAATTCCGCGCCACAAATTGCGCGTACTGCTCCACGAAGCCGCCGGCGCGCTTTTTGAAATTTCCGGCGTCCTGCTGCGTCCACCATTCGTTCATGTTGCCGTCGCCGTCGTAACGGCGGCCCTGGTCATCAAAGCCGTGGATAAGCTCGTGGGCTTCCACCGCGCCTATGCCGCCGTAGCTGACCGCCAGGTCCGCGCCGGAATTGTAGAACGGCGGCTGCAAAATCCCGGCGGGGAAGTTGATGTCGTTGTTGTCAGGGCTGTAATAGGCGTTTACGGTGGGCGGGGACATGAACCACTCCTTCCTGTCCGTGGGCCTGCCTATTTTCGCCAGGTCGCGCGCCGTTTCAAAGGCCGAGGCGCGGGCTGCGTTGCCGGCCAGGTCGCCGCGCGCTATGCTCAGCGCGGAATAGTCGCGCCATTTGTCGGGATAGCCGATTTTGTTGCCCACCTTATCCAGCTTGGCAAATGCCTTGCGCTTTGTCTCGCCGCCCATCCAGTCCACGCGGCCTATATTCTGGCGCATGGCTTCCTCCACCTGGGCTATCATGCGCAGGGCGGTATCCTTGTCGTCGGCGTTGAAATGCCGCTCCACGAATTTCTTTCCCAGAATCTCGCCCAACGTTTTATCAACGCGGCTGACGCAGCGTTTCCAGCGCGGGGCAAGCTCCTCCTGGCCCGACAGCCGCCGCCCGAAGAACGCGAAATTTTCGTCGGCAAAGGCCGAAGACAGCGCCCCTGCCCGTCCGTGCGCTACCTGCCAGCGCAGATACGCCTTCCACGCGCCGGGCGGCAGGGCCGCCATTGTCTTTCCCAGCTGGGAGAAAAATTTCATGTCATTGACGTCTATCTGCCCCATTTTGCCGACGGGCGCGCCTATTTCTGAGAGATAGCCGTCCCAGTCAAAAGACGGTGTCATGGCCTTGAAATCGGACAGGCTCATCTTGTGATGAACATTGGCCGGGTCGCGCCGGCTGACCCTGTCCATGGAGATTGAGGCCAGTTTTGTTTCCACCTCAACCGCCTGCCTAGCCTCGGCTGCGGCCTGACCGGGCGCGGCGCCGGAGAGTTCCAGCATTTTGGCGATATGGGCTTGGTAGGCTTTCATGTCGTCTTCGTATTTGGGGTCAATATAGTACTCCCTCGGAAGGGTGATGCCGCCCTGGTCCATCGCGGCTATCATGGACGACGAATCGCCGAAATCCTGCTGCGAGCCGAAGGAAAACAGCGCGCCTATGCCGGATTTCTGGAGCCGCGCCATCTCCCGGCCCAGGTCTTTTGCGCCGCCCAGTTTCGCTATGCGGTCCAGGTCCGGCTTGATGGGGGCGGCGCCTTTTTTGTCGGCGGCTTTTTCGTCCATGCAGGAACTGTAGAGATCGCTCAGCTTCCTGTCGTCGGCGGTTTTGCGGCGTTTGCGCGCGGTTTCGGCCAGGATGTCGCGCAGCTGGCCCTTGATGCGCTCATCCAGCTCGCTGAAGCGTCCCCATCGGGACTGGTCCGGCGGGATGGGGTTGTTTTTGAGCCAACTGCCGCAGGCATGCTGGTAGAAATCGGCGCACGGGTTGGCGCCTTTGTCTACGGCCTTGAGGTCCACGCCCGACGGTATCGCCCGCGCGGCGCGCGCCGCCGCGGCGCGCTCGTCGGGGGAGGCGGCGCGCGGCTGCAATTCCTCGTCGGCGGCGCTGGAGTTGCGGTCAAACATCGCGTTCAGCGCGGCAGCGGCTTTAAGCCCCCCGCCGGATTCGGAAAGCGGCTTCCCGGCGGCGTCAAGTTTTTTGGAAAGCTTGTCCATGCGTTGCGCCGAGGCCGCGCGCGAGCGCGGTTTCCCGGCAGCCTCGTCCCCGGCTTCCCGGTTCAATTCCTTATAAATGCAATCGCTGGAGGAGGAGCCTTTCTCTCGCGCAATACGCAGACTGCCGCTGCCCAGGGTAATGGTGCGGAACTCGTCAAAAGCGTCGCAGCTCTGTCCCGGCTGATCGCTGAAACAGCGCCCGCTGCGGTACTGCACGGCCCCGTCAACTTTCCTGCTGGCCGACAGCGAGCATTCCATGCCTGGCGCGCCGCGCCTGTCCGCGCAGACAAGGCCTTTGTTCAAATTCGTTACGGCTGTTTTTTTGCCGCCGGACATCAGCGTTATCTCCGAATCGCCGGCTTTGAGGGCAACCTGCCGCGCGCAGGAATTCCGCCCGGAGGCCTGTTCGTCCAGAACAAAGCGCCGCGCTTCCGGGGAGGGGGAAGCGGATTCATCAGCCTCTTGTCCGGACGCCGCGCCGGAGAAATCGTCTTCCGCGAATGACGGCAGGCCGGCGACAATGGAGAAAATCAGCAATGCGGCAAGTTTCATAACAGTCTCCTTAAAAGGGCGCAAAAAACGCCTATACTTAGGCTATCAGGAATTCGGGAAAATCGCAAGTGCCGGGCCGGCGCGCGCTTCCCGGGTTAGAGCCTGTCTAAAGTCTCTCTTTCGTTGCGAAAGCGACGATTTTGCTGCTGAGACGCAGCGGGCTGAGGCGAGCAGGCCCGCAGGCCTGTAAGCCGAAGACCGCGAAGTATCAGCAGCAAAAGCGGCGCTTGCAGCAGAATACGGAGATTTTAGACAGGCTCTTAGAGTCTGAACCTGCCGCGCATCGGATGAGGCGGTTTGACGGGATGGCCCATGAAACGGTTGAACGCATCCAAAAATCCGATATATTCGTCCAGCGTCATTGCGGGGCGGCGGCGCAGCTTCCTGAAGTCCGCTTTCGCGCGGGCCGGGTCCGCCATGATGGAGCGTTTTCTATTTTTTCGCATATTTTGCCTTCAGGGCTTTGAATTTGCCGGACATGCCGAACATCCCGAAATACTTTTCAAGCCGCGGCCATGACACTGTTCCAGCGCAGGCGCAGAGTATCTCCTCTATATCGGCAGAGTCGCGCGCCGCGCGCTGCGCGTCATTGGACATGGCCTGCACCTTCAGGCCGATAATATCCTCCGGCAGCAGAACCCGCACGCCGCTGCCGCCGAAAATTTTCAGCGAAACGGCGTCCTTTAGCATCTGCATGGACACGGGCCTGGCGGCATGTATTATGTCCACGGAACCGAAAACCTTAAAATCCGACTGATACTGCGATACATTGCCGCTGAAATACACGCGCCGGTAGCCCAGGTCAAGCATTATCAGGTGCGCCGAGGGCATGTCGGATTTCAATATCAGAAAATCCAAGTCTATGGTGGCCCTCGCTATTCCCAAAGCGCCCATGCCAAAACCACCGATAAGGGCATAGCTGACTTCATGCTCCTCAAACCTGGAAATAAGCGCTTTAAGCGCGGGTTCGAATTCCATATATCACATTCTAAAGTAAAGCGCAGGCCTGGGCAAGCCGCTCGTGCAGTTTGTCCACTTCCGCGCCGGAGACGGAGTAGTTGTTGATAATGAAAGCGAAGGCGATTGTCCTGCCGGATTTGGCCTTTATATAACCCGCGTAGCTGCGCACCCCGGACAGCGAGCCGGATTTGACCCGTATCCGCCCCTGCGCGGCGGTGCCGTCGCAGAAAGTTTTTATGTGTCCGGTACTGAACCTGTCCCCGGGGCAGGGCAGCGAGGCGGCGAAGGCCTCCGCGCCCCGTGCGGTTCTCATGTAAATAAGCAGTTTCGCCAGCGCGCGCGCGGTGGCGGCGTTGTTTTTGGAAAGGCCGCATGCGTCGGCCAGCCGTGCCATGTCCGGGGTTATGCCTATGCCGGAGAGATATTTTCTAAGCGCGGCAAGCCCCCTCTCCTCCGAGCCTCTGTCCCCGGAGTTCACGGCCAGCGCGCGCAGCAGCATTTCGGCATAGAAATTGAAGCTGCGCTTGTTGGTGACAAAGACAATGTCTTTGACCGGGTAGGATTCCGTCCGGGCCAGCAGCCTTTGCCTGGGAAGGGGAGAGGCGGACACGCGCGGCTCCCTTGCCACGCGAATTCCCTTTTCGCGCAATGCGCCGGTGAATGCCTCCGCCGCAAACAGCGCCGGGTCCGGCATGGAGCCTTTGATGGCGAATTCCTCCGGCCCGGCGGGAACTGTGCCGCGCAGCTGCGCCTCCCTCTGGCCGGGGGCGCGGAAAATATAGCCGTTGTCGCCGGAGCCGGGCGCGCCGGTAAGCATGAAATTATCCCAGCGGATTTGCTGGTCCGGCTCGGAGCGCAGGACGGCGGCAGGCGCGCCCTCCCTCCCCGGCCTGAAATAGAGCTTGTAGAGATTGTCGTTTATAGAAAGCGCGCTGGCGCCGGCGGCGTAATAATTGCCCAAATCCGCGTAAGGCCAGCTGTCGGGCACGGGCAGCCCGTCAAAAAGCGACACATCGGCGGCCACCCCGCCGGAAATTTCCCTTATCCCTGCGCTTTTTACGGCGTCGGCCCAGGAGTTGATTACGGCCCGGTAATCCCGCGCGCCCTCTATGACGGTGGAGCCCAGCGACGGGTCCCCGCCGCCAACGACCACGATATCCCCGTCCAGCGTTCCGTTTGAGACGCCGGAGGAGGCGCAGACATCCGTTTTGAATTTGTAATCCGGCCCCAGCACGGAAACCGCCGCCGCGGTAACAAACAGTTTCAGCGTGGAGGCGGGAATAAGCCTGCTGCCGGCGTTATGGTCAAGAAGGACTTTGCCGGTATCGGCGTCGGCGGCGTAAACGGCCCACTGCGCGCCGCTTGCCGCCGGGCTTTGCGCCAGCGCGCGGTATTGCGCCTCAAGCGGGCCGGACTGCGCAAGAACCGGCGCCTGCGCGAGCGCGACAAGCAAGCATGTGGTAAAGCCGCGCATAAGCCGCGCGGTTATTTGGGTTTGGCGGCGGCCTTGAAAAGCGTTTCGTCCTTCTGCTGCTTGTTGCACAGGAAATGCGCGCGGCAGTTGGGAACGCAGGCCTCCGGCAGTTTCAGCTCCACCCGGGTTTCGCAATCCTCGTAATCCTCGGCCATAAGCTCTATCTTGTGCGTGGCCTGATTGCTTATTTCGGTGAAGGCTATGCCGGTCATGTAGACGCCGCCCTTGCCGTGTATCCAGGAGATTTTGCCGCGCACCGGCACCGCGCCCAGGCCGGGCAGGTCCAGCCGCATTTCCAGCAGGCGGCCCTTGGGCGGCTCCAGAAAAGTCATCAGCCGCATTCCGCCGGCGGACAGGTCCGCCAGTATGGCCGGCTGCGCCGCGCTTTTGCCCGAACCGGAAGGCAGCTCGTAGGCGACATCCACCGGTTCCAGCACGCCGTGCATTATTGGAAGCCGGGCGTGTTTACGCCTTTCCTTGAATTGGCCGTCCTGCGCTTTATTTTCCATGGCTATATCCTCTCAGCAAGCAGCGTGTTGCCGCGCGCGCCGCGCACTACCGCGTTTACTTCGGACCCCGGTTCCGCGCCGCCGGCCAGCTCCGCTATGAAATTCTGCGACGTCCGCCCGAATTCGGCGGACTCCATCAAAAGCCCGACCCGCCGTCCGCGAAGCGAGTCCAGATATTTGCGGCCCCTGTCCTTTACCGCCTCCAGCAGACGGGCAAGCCGCTCTTCAACCTCCGCCTGGGGGGGGCGGTCCTTCATATCCCATGCCGCTGTCGACTGGCGCGGCGAAAACTTGAAGCAGTAGGCGGCGGTTATATCCGCCTCGCCGACAAGGGAAAGCGTCTGGCGGAAATCCTCCTCCGTTTCCCCGGGAAATCCTACTATAAAATCGCTTGAAACGGCAATGTCCGGCGCCGCCCTGCGCAGCATGTCCAGCTTGTCCAGGAAAACCCTGCGGCAGTAACCCCGGCGCATCAGCTCCAGTATTTTGTCCGAGCCGGACTGCGCGGGGAGATGTATATGCCGCTCCAGCCTGGGCAGTTCCGCGTATGCGCGGGCCAGGCTTTCCCCCGCGAAAACCGGATGCGCGCTCATAAACCGGATACGCGAGACGCCCTCCGTCCCGTGAACCGCGCCCAGCAGCGCGGCGAAATCGCCGCAGGCGGGGTGGCGGTAGCTGTTTACCGTCTGGCCCAGAAGAATTATCTCTTTCGCGCCGGCTTTAACCCTGCCGCGGGCCTGCTCCAGCACCGCGGACGGTTCCAGCGAAACCGCCGGTCCCCGCACCGACGGCACTATGCAGTACGCGCAGCCGCAGCCGCAGCCGCGCATTATCGTTACATAGGCGCGCAGCCCGGCCCGCGCGCCGGCGACGCCCTGCCCGCAGCCGATTGCGGCGCGGTCCAGCAGTTCCGAAAACGAGTCTATGGATTTTGCGCCGGCGGCCAGGTCTATATGCGGAAATTGGCGGGCGATGTCCTGTTCCAGCCGCTGCACGGCGCAGCCGGCCACGATGACACTGCGCCCGGGGCGGGCGCGTTTCCAACTCTCCAGCCTGCCTATATAGGACAGGGCGCGGTGCTCGGCATGGGCGCGCACGGTGCAGGTGTTGACCAGCGCGATATCGGCCTCCTCCATGCTGCCGGCGGGAACGCAGCCGCGCGACATGAGGGCGGAGAGCATCTCCTCCGAGTCGGCCTCGTTCATCTGGCAGCCGAAGGTTTTCACAAACACTTTCTTCACAAACCTCCATGCTCCCGCGCGGGACTGCTTTCCCGCAGGCCTGACAACACCTGACTCTATGCCGCAGACAAGGCAGACACTCCTGCGCGCGCGATACCGCGCCCAGGCAAGCGGCGTTTGCGGCTGAGAGCTTATCCCCTAGGACGTTTTGAATCTGCGCCGGCGGGAAACGAGAGTGTCGGTCCCCTTGTGCAGCCGCGCCACTATCTGATGCGTTCCGGTCGTGTCAAAATACCAGTCATGCCACCAGTAGCCCACGGAATGGCGGCAGGGCTTCCAGGTCTGGTCGTCCACGGATATTTCCACGCGGTCGCAGTTGCTGGCGCCGATGCGGAAGCAATAATGCCCCCGTGTCAGCGTCTCGTGATGCTTGGGATGGTCTATGGTCACATACTCGTTGTCGCAGTCCCAGGCGGTGGCCGTTTTTGTGGCCGTTCCGGTCTTGTAGGTGGTGGCCGTGGTTGTCGTCCTGGCGGTCACCATCGGTTTTTTTGTCGTTGTTTTCGGCATACTTCCTCCTGATATGGCTTCCGAAACAGATTTGGCGGCGTCCGCGCCCAGATGCGCCCAGACGACGCGGCGGCCTTTGGCCTCAAGCGCGGCGAAATCGCCGCGCGCCTGCGCGTATTCAAGCTGCGAAAATGTGTAATTCTCGCCGGGCACCTGCGCGTCCAGCGCGGGGACGGCGGTGAGCAGCAGGAACACGCCGTTGTCCTCGCCGCCCTTGTGCAGCTGGCCGGTGGAGTGCAGGTATCTGGGGCCGTAGCCCAACGTGGCCGCCGCGCCGATTGCGCGGCGCAGCGCGGACAATGCCTTGTCTGTTTCCGCGCCGCCGTCCAGATATGCCAGCACAGCCGCGTAATCGCCGTCTCCGGCAAGGCCGGAGACAAGCCTGTCCAGCTCCCTGGGCTGAACCGGCAGCGCCGCCTGCGCTGCTTTTGACAGGCGCAACTGCGGCTGGCGCGGCGCGCCCTCGCCGGAGGCGATGTCTTTGAGCGCGGCCAGCGCCAGCAGCTTGGCTTCCTGCACATTGGGCTGGTCAAAAGGATTTATCCCCGTTACCGCGCCGGCAGCGGCGGTGGCCGTTTCCCAGATGAAATAAAGCGCACCCAAATCGTAGCCGTCGCGCATCTCAAGAGAAAAAACGGGCATGCCCGCCTTCTCCAGCTTGCGGGCGCGCGCGCGCGCCTTTTCCGCGCCGCGCATGAGCGGCGCATGAATATGCACGAAAAACCTGTCCTTGCCTCCGATGTCCGATTCGTCGCCGATAACCGGCACAATGCCCCGGCCTTCCTTGCCGGTGCTTTCGGCCACCAACTGTTCCGTCCACAGGCCGAACACGTCCAGCCGGCGGGGGCAGAGCAAAATCATCTTGTCCCTGCCGGACAGCGCGCAGCCGCCCATGAAAGCGCCCAGCTCAAGGCCGGGATTGCCGCCGCTTTTCCGGCAGGCCAGTTCCGCGTCCGCCGCGCGGGAAAGCAGTTTTTTCACATCCACGCCCGCGACCGCCGCCGGCACCAGCCCGAAAAGCGACAACGCGGAAAACCGCCCGCCTATATCGGAAGGGTTGATGAACACCTTTCTGAAATTTCTGGCAAGCGCCAACTGTTCCAGCGATGTCCCCTTGTCGGTTATCGCGATGAAGTTGGGGGCCGGGTTTACGGACAGCTTTTCCAGCTCGCGCCAGAAATACTTGAAAAACGAATTCGGCTCCACCGTGCCGCCGCTTTTGCTTGAGACTATAAAGAGCGTGTTTTTAAGGTCTATCTCGCCTGCCAGGCGCAGAACCCAGCCCGGGTCGGTGCTGTCCAGCACATGCAGTTTCGGCCAGCCGGCGCGGCGCGGGAACAGCCGCGCAAAAACCTCCGGCGCGAGGCTGGAGCCGCCCATTCCAAGAACCACGCAATCCGAAAAAGACCGGGCCTGCCGGGCAAAGCTGTTTATCTCGCCCAGCCTGGCGGGCATGGCGCGCGGCATATCCAGCCAGCCCAGCGATTTGTTTATGATATCGCGGTGGGCCTGCTCTTTTTTCCAGAGCGAGGCGTCTTTTTTCCACAGTCTGGCGGTGAAAGACACGGCCTCCAGCTTGCTGAGGCCGGCGTTCAGAAACGGCTGCGCGGACGAGGAAGCGGCGTATGCGGGTTTCATAATCATTTCATGTTGCGGCTTTCTATGGCCTTGAGCTTTTCAAGCCGGCGCGCGTGGCGCGGCTCGTTGGAAAAAACGGTATTCAGGAAGGTGTCGGTTATGGAGCAGGCCAGTGATTCGCCTATGACGCGCCCGCCCATGCAAAGGATATTCATATCCTCGTGCGCCACGCCCTGCCCCGCCGAATAAGTGTCATGGCAGAGGCCGGCCCGGACACCCTTGTGCTTGTTCGCCGTTATTGAAACGCCTATGCCGCTGCCACAGAGCAGTATTCCCCGCCAGGCCTTGCCGGAGGAGACGGCCTCGGCCACGCGGGCCGCGAAATCGGGATAGTCAACCGATGTCTGCGGATTATCGGTCCCCATGTCCATGAAAGTGTGTCCGTTGCGCTTGACGCGCTCTATCACCGTGTTTTTAAGCACAAAGCCCGCATGGTCGCAGCCTATCGCTATTATCATTGTAAGTTACCCCGCAGAGCGAACAGAATGCCTGTCATTGCGTATACGGTATTTTAGCTTTTCCCTAGCTTTAAGGCAATGACAAACCGTACTGGCGGATGCTGGGTCTTCCGGCCCATGCGCAATGCGGGTCCAGGGGATATGCTGAATGCGGTGCCAAATGCAAGGAGGAAGTCTATGAGGAAACTGTCAATACTGATGACTGCCGTTGCTGCCATTGCCGCAACCGGTTATGCCGGCGAAAACGATAAAACATTCACTGCGGGCGACTTTCATTATGCTATGGCGGATGATTTCGCTGACGAAATGGAAATAGAATCCGTCGCCATGGCAAATGCCGATGAAATAACCGCCGCAGACATTGACACGATTGCTGACGAAAGCTATGAAACCGCTTCGGCCAACTCCAACAGGAACTGGCTTATCCAACTCGGCGTGGCCATGCAGAATATGCCGGGAGGCAAGCAATGCATGGCGGAATACAAACGCACCGGTCGCGTTTCCCAATCCTGCGCCCAGAGGGCGACCGCCTACGCGCGCAAACACCCAGCCAATATTTACAAGGAAGGGGTCTGTCGCCACGGCTGGGTCCGCGTGGCAAAAGGCCGCTGCTGCCCCAAAGGCGCCACATTTTCCGGCGGCAAATGCGTCACTCATAACGGCAGCGGCCATTCCGGCGGAGGAGGCCATGACGGCCCCATATTCCATGGAGGCCACAACTCCTGCCACGGGGACACCTGCACGACTTGCAACTCCCACGGCTGCTGGACTTTCCCCAACACTACAGGCAGCGGCACGGCCTGCTCATCCTCCGCCGAATGCCACAACGGAGAAAGCTGCATACGCGGCCGGTGCAGAGGCCAATAGCTCCGAATCATAACACAACCCCGGTGTTCCACCCAAAAGCCCTGCCGTGTGAACGGCAGGGCTTTTTCGTCGCGCAGTTGTCCTTGCCGCAAAACTATCGTAGAATATGAAAGCACGGGGCGTAGCGCAGATGGTAGCGCGCACGGTTCGGGACCGTGAGGTCGTGGGTTCGATCCCCACCGCCCCGATGTTTCCCGCCCGAAGATTGCCGTAATTCTTTCCTTTATAGTATTATTTGCCATGCTGGTTTTGCGGAGGCGCTATGTCGCGCGCGGGCTTGTGCAGGGAATAGGCTACCGCTGGTTTGTAAGCGATGCGGCAGACAAGCTCGCTGTAACCGGCTGGGTCCGCAACCTGCCCGACGGCGCGGTGGAGATAGAGGCGCAGTCGGATTCCAAAACGCTGTCCGGGTTCGAGGCGGAACTGCGCTGCGGCCACCCGGCGGCGAA
The DNA here is from genome assembly GCA_041651175.1 of Elusimicrobiales bacterium. Taxonomy (NCBI): domain Bacteria; kingdom Pseudomonadati; phylum Elusimicrobiota; class Elusimicrobia; order Elusimicrobiales; species Elusimicrobiales bacterium. The sequence continues at coordinate 138,025 of JBAZJT010000005.1, forward strand.
GGTGCGCGCGCTGCAGGCGCAGGAAATGCCGCCCGCTGAGGGCGAGAAAAATTTCAGGATACTAGCATAGGGGTAAATATGACAGCAGACACCACCGATTCAGTGGTCCAGTACTTCAAAAGCATGCACGACGTGATAACCGACGTCAGCCGCGAGGACATGCACGAGCTGTGGCTGCGCGCCAAGCGCGGCGACCGGCGCGCAAAAAAGCGGCTTATGGAGCTGAACATGCGCTTGGTCATCCCCACGGCCAAACGCTACAACCGCCCCGGCACCGACCTGATGGACCTTGTGGAAGAAGGCAATCTGGGCCTGATACACGCGATAGACAAATTTGACCCGGACCGGGGATACCGCTTCTCCACCTACGCCACCTACTGGATAGAACAGTACGTACGCCGCGCGGTTGAGGAGCAGACCGGCACCATCCGCATCCCGCCCCATGCCTGGGAGAGCCTGCGCCAGTGGCTCAAGCGCTGGGACAAAATGCAGCACAAACTGGGCCGCGAACCCACCATGGCCGAAATGGCCAAGGAGATGGGCTGGACCGCGCGCCAGGTGAAAGCCGTCATGGAAGCCGCCGAGGCGGCGCGGGGCGTAGGCTCGCTTGGCGCGGCGATAGACAGTTCCGAGGAAGGCGACATAACGGTGGAAGACACCATCGTGGACGACGAGGCCAACACGCCGGACAACCTGCTTTCCTCGCTGAAAATGCGCGACGAGCTTAACGCCGCCATACTGCAAATCGGCGACAGGGAACGTTCCATACTGGAAATGCGCTATGGCCTCACCGGCAAAAAACCGATGACGCTGGACGAGATAGGCCGGAAACTGCGCCTCTCGCGCGAGCGCGTGCGGCAGATAGAGGAGCGCGCCATACTGCGCCTGCGCCGCGTTACCCAGCGCATGGGCATAGTGGAAAGCGGCGATCTGCGCCGCCCCGCCCCTAACCTGCATCAGGGCAGCCTTGTGATAAAAGGCCCCACCAACGTGCTGGGCCAGCCGGTCGGCAATCATCCGCTCAAGAATCTCATTATAAAGGTGCCGGGGCTCAAGATGGGGACAAAATGAGCGCGGAAGCCATAAAACAACTCGTCCGCGATGTGCCGGATTTCCCCAAAAAGGGAATCACATTCAGGGACATCACCCCGCTGCTGGACAACCATCAGGCATTTGCGGAAACGATGCGCCTGCTGTCCGCCCCGTTCAAGGGGAAGGCAATAACCAAGGTGCTGGGGGTGGAATCGCGCGGATTTCTGCTGTGCGCGCCCGTCGCACTGGAGCTGGGCGCGGGCATTGTCCCGATACGGAAGAAAGGCAAGCTCCCGCGCAAGACCGTCAGCGCCTCGTATGCGCTGGAATACGGCTCCGACACTCTGGAAATGCACGCCGACGCACTGAAGGGGGGGGACAAAATCATCATAGTGGATGATGTCCTGGCAACGGGCGGCACCTGCGCCGCCGTGGCGGAAATGGCACGCGGGCTGGGGGCGCGGGTGGAAGCCGCGGCATTCCTTATAGAACTGGATTTCCTTGGCGGCAGAAGCAAACTCAAGGACATTCCGGTCCATAGTTTGATACACTATTAGCAGCAAGACACCGAGGCCCCCGTAGCTCAACTGGATAGAGCTGCTCCGTCCTAAGGAGAGGGTTGGTGGTTCAAGTCCGCCCGGGGGCGCCATTTTTACTATGGAGACACCATGAGCAAGAAATGGGTAAAAGAAGAGCTTCACCACGGTTTCATGTCGCGCCATGCGGACGCCTGCCTCACCTGGATAGTGCATCACCGCGACCATATGCTGGGCAGCGCGATAGCTGTCGCGGCGGCGGGGCTGCTGGTTGTCTATCTGGCGATGCGCCACAACCGCATTGCCGAGGCGGCGGAACAGAAATTCTTCGTGGCGCAGCAGACTGCGGCGGGAGGGGGAGTGGACGCCGCCATAAAGCAGCTGGACTCGCTGGCGACGGAATACCCGCGCGCGGACGCCGCCTCATACGGCTCCCTGCTGAAGGCCGACCTGCTTTTTGAAACCGGAAGATTCAAGGAAGCGGCGGACACCTTCTCCGCGGTTGAAAAATCCGGCCCGGCGCGACTGACGCCGTTTGCAATGTCGGCGCTGGCGTCTTCAAAACAGGCCATGGGGGACTACATGGGCTCCGTCGCCGAGGCGAACCGCTTTCTGGACAGGTATTCGGACCATTTCCTGGCCCAGCAGGTTTACACCACGCTGGCCGTCTCTCAGGAGCTGGCGGGCAGAAAGGCCGACGCTGAAGCGACCTATAAAAAGCTGGAAGGGCTGTTCCCCGGCAGCTATGGCGCGGAAACCGCCAAAGCCAAATTGACAGCAAAAAAATAAAACGCTAACATTTTGTGTACGCGGATTGGATGCAGCAACGCGCAGTAAGTGTCAACAAGCGGGCCGGTGCCCGCTAAAACTAAGGAGGAGCAAAGCACAGATGAAAAAACTAATGGCAGCAACCTTGGTCGGCGCGCTTATGGCGGTTGCGCTTCCGGCAAAGGCCGAAGTACTCAAGAACTTCAAAACCAGCGGCGAGGTGGCGGTTTCCGGCGTCATGGCGCAGAACGCCCAGACGCTCAGCCCGGTTACCGGCAGCTATAACGATTCCTACCGGAACACGCTGAGCCGCATCATATACGGGATGAGCTTCGACCTGCTTGACGACTTGCATGCAAACCTCACCCTCACCAAGAACGACCGTTACTACGGCGACGCGGCGCAAAACCTGGCCGGCATAGAGAACACCGTCTATGTCCAGGAAGCCAACGTCGTGCTGGACAAGCTGTTCGGCCTTCAGGCCAAAATCGGCCGCCAGTTCTACGGCGACGAAAAAGACATGGTCATCTATTACGGCCCGACGCACGGCACCGAAAAGCTGGACGTCAGCGCCCTGGATGCGATGCGTTTTGACTGGAACACCGACAAAAACGCCCTCCAGGTCGTCTGGGCCAAGGCCGCGCGCGGCACCGTCTACACGGACGGCGACACCGCCATCCTCGGCGCGCGCGACATGTATAAGTTCAACGACATGCTCAATGTCGGCGGCTATGTCTACAACCGGCGCATCGGACAGACACAGGATGTGACGGCTGTTACCGCCCCGAACATGAGCAGCGACAACCTCTATGTGTTCGGCGCCAAAGCCACCGGCAAAGTCAGCGGCGTGGACTATTACGCCGAAGCGGCGGGCAACCTCGGACACAACCACAACGTGGGCAGCATCGGCACCCCCGGCAACGACGCAGATTACAACGGCTACGCCTTTCTGGCGAAAGCCGCCTACAACCTGAAAGTCGACGCCGTCGGCGCCATCAACCCGCGCGCGCAGCTCTTCTACGGCTCGGGCAACCAGGAAGGCACCAACTCCCATGTGACCGACGGGATGAAGAACTCCAACTTCACCGCCATACATCCCGACCTGCGCATGGGCCTCATCTACGGCAACGCGGACGGCGGCAGCTTCAACAGCGCCAATTACGCGCAGCCCGCCTCCCTGGCCAACCGCAATATCATCAACGTCGGTGTTGACTACACGCCCGAAAAACTGGCGAAACTTACCGCCAGCCTGGACTACTTCATGTTCGGCGTGAACACCACCTCCGTTAGCGCCAAGGATCTCGGCACGGAAGCCGACCTCGGCCTTGCCTACAAGTACGCAGAAAACGTCACGCTGGGCCTTACCGGCGGCATTTTCTGGGGCGGCTCGTACTACGGCAAGAAACTCGGGACCGACGGCATCACGCTCAACCCGCAGGCCCCGGCCTACATGGCGATGTCCAACATCACAGTCAAGTTCTAAACCGAAACATCGGCAGAAACAGCCCCCGTGCAAACGGGGGCTGTTTTTTTTGATAGAATTTCAGGCAATGGTACGGAGACTACTGCCGCTGGCTGCGGCCCTTGTTTTATCCGCGGTTATGCCGCTTCGCGCGGCGAAGCTTGACCTGTCGGCAAACGCCTCGCTGGAGGCAGCGTCCTGGGCCAATCTGGATTTCGCCTCGGCGGACCGTTCCAATCGCGCGTATTTCAACCAGAACGCCACACTGGGACTTATACTCAAGGATATACGCTACCGCTCCACCGACCCGGACGCCAAGATGACCATAGGCGTCATATTCGGCGCGGTGGGGTTTAACACGAAGGGCCCGCTGCCGCAGCCTTTTGCCACGATGGCAGATTTCTATCCGAATTCCGATTTCACGCCCTGGCTAAAGGGCGCGTATGTAAACGCCAACGGCCTGTTCGGGCGGGACATCTCGCTTACGGCGGGCCGCCAGCAGTTCAACCTGGCCACCGGCATGACGCTCTCCGACAACGATATAGGCATGCCCGGGTTCAACATCAGATACGACAACGCGCTAACCGAGGGGCTGGCATTCGGCGCCTTCGCCTTCCAGCCCAAGGCCAGCGACACACAGTCCGGCGACATAAACGTGGCGGGCGGGATGGCGCAATACTCGTCGCAGGGGCTGTGGCAGATATACTCCTTCTGTGAGCTGGACCAGCAGACAACCGCCGTGATGTCCACTCCGGTGGACGGCGTAATCCGCAATTTCACCGGCATAAGCTACAGCATGAGGTACAAGCAGCTCAGCTTTGACGCGGAAGCCGCGCTGGAAAAGGGAACCGCCAAAGGCGCCGCCGGGGCGGGCGACATAACATTCAACAGCAACGCGCTGATGTTTGCCGGCAAGTGGAATCAGCCCATGGGCCGTTTCGGAATGGGCGCGGCCAGAATTACCGCGGGCCGCGCCAGCGGCGACGACGGCTCCTCCCCCGGAACCGACAGGGCGTTTTTTCCCTCTTTCGGCAGGCGCTATAATGGCTTTAAGCGGGCGGGTTTCGGCGAAGTGTTCGGCGCGTCGCTCTACGACGCCTTCGGGGGGGACAGTTCCACAAAAACCGGAATGCCGGCGGGGCTTAGCGGCATTCAGGTTATAAGCCTGGGCGCTTCGCTTTCGCCGTTTGCGGGGCTGAATTTTGACGCGGACGTGTTTTTCTTTGAAGCCGCCGCTTCGGCTTCGGGGCAGAAACAGCTGGGCTCGGAATGGGATTTCAAGCTTTACACGCCGATGAGCAGCCACCTGGACATACGGCTGGTCTACGGCGTGTTCAGCCCCGGCGCCGCCTATCCGGCAAACACACCCTCTCCGTCAAAACTCGCCTTTGAAGTCTCCGCAAAATTCTAAGAACCGTCTGCCGGACATCCGCCGCATATTTTTCCGGGACCTTTGGCCATTTTTTCCATATGCGCCTGCTGCTAGCCTGAAAATTTCAGTTGGCCGCGGGATTCGGCAAAAAATAGCTTCATACTGCCTTCACAAAATTATCCTTTCGTGCAGTGAGGAGCGCGCGGATAATTTTGTTCGGCATTATTTCGCACTTTTTCGCCTCGGTCCTCGCGCCAACTGAAACATTCAGGCCAGACTATAGCCATGCGAACCATTGCGCTCGTAACAATTATTCTCGCAACCAAGCCGCGTTCGCGCAATCCGGCTGGGAGGCGGCTATATCGGGTTTTTCTCCGGCGGCGGAGAGCGAGATATTCTTGCATAATTTTCCTTGCATACCGGACGGGTCGGGCTATCCTCGCCGGTCGCCGCCCCGGTTCTCGCTGCCAACTGCAATTTCCGGGATAAGGCGCACACCGCCCACCCCGACATAAAAAGAGCCGCCGGATGATTCCGGCGGCTCTTTCTCTGGTATCTCAGATCTTGCGGGGGCCGGATTTGAACCGGCGATCTCAAGGTTATGGGCCTTGCGGGATACCAAGCTTCCCCACCCCGCAGTATTAGTATAGCATAACCGCCGCGAACTTGCAAAATCCCCGAATCGCGCCAGCTATAATCTAACCATAGGGCAATACATCTTGCCAACCCAAATCGTACCGAAATCGTCGGGGCGTCGCGGTGTTGCAAAATATAGCCATGACGCATGGATTCAAAATGGCATATCTGGACAAAATACGAAACCGTTACCACAAATGCGGCAAACGCGCCAAGAAAGCGATACTCGACGAGTTCTGCCGCGTCTGCGGTTACAGCCGCAAACACGCCATAAACCTGCTCAACAAGCCCGATAGCGGCTCCGATACGCCGCGTCGCAAACGCGGCAGCGGCTATGACCCCATAGCCGATATAGCGCGCAGGATATGGGAATCAGCCGGCTACCCGTGGTCGCTGCGACTCAAGGAAATACTGCGGCTTTGGCTGCCAGCGATACGCAAGCGTTTCAAGTTGTCGGCGAACGATGAACAATTGCTGTTATCCGTCAGTCCCAGAACGCTGGACCGGCTGCTTTCCCCGCATAAACGCAGGTTAAAGCGGCGCCTTTACGGCAGGACCAAGCCCGGCACGCTGCTCAAACACAATATTCCCGTACGCACCGACTTCTGGGATGTCAAAGGCCCCGGTTACCTTGAGCTGGACACGGTTTCGCACAGCGGCGCAAACGCCTGCGGCAACTTTATCTACACGCTCAACGTGACGGATATTTTCACGGGTTGGGTGGAAAGCCGCGCCGTTATGGGCAAAGGCGAACAAGGCATACGCGCCGCGCTGGAGGAAATACTGGCGGCGTTACCGTTCGCAGCGCGCGCCATAGATTCCGACAACGGCGGCGAATTCATAAACCATCATTTGTGGCGTTATTGCTTTGCCAACGGGTTGGAATTCACGCGCTCGCGCCCGTACAAGAAAGACGACAACGCGCATATAGAGCAAAAGAACTGGACGCATGTGCGCAAGCTTATCGGCTGGGACCGCTACGACAGCGAACCGGCGCGCGCGCTTATGAACCGGCTCTATAAAGAGCCGCTGCGGTTGTGGATGAACTTGTTTCAGCCGTCGGTAAAACTGGTGAAGGCCGAGCGGCGCGGCAGCCGGTTGCTGCGCAAGTACGACAAACCGCAAACGCCGCTGGACAGGCTGGCAGCGCACGACAAAAAACTGGGCGAAACGTTGACGGCGCTGAGGGCAAAGCTGGACCCGTTCTAACTGGGCGAAAAGGTCAGCGCGCTGCTTGACGACCTTTACAAGACAGCCAACCGCAAACCGGTGTTGAGCAAGGCCGCCAAAGCGGAAAACGACCTTTTGGAGGAGGCTTTGAGGATAGTCAGGCGCAAACTGGAAACCGAAGGCGGTATTGAGACGGAAAAAGAAAACTCGCACCGACGATTACGGTACGATTCTTATTTGGCTTGACAGGATCCCTACGAGGGGGGGTAATGTACAATTCGTTGTGTAATTTTTGACAAGGCGAGAAGAAGGGGCTATCCTCCGAAGTGATAAGCCAAGGAGGGATAGCCCATGAACAGTATACCCGAAGCAATAGCGGCAAGTAAATATGACAGCGCGGACATTGCGCCGTTTCTTCATTCATTGCGCGAAGAATTCAGCAATGATTATCGGCCCGCGCTGCCACCGCGCTCAAGACGCTGAGGGTTCGCATTGTTTATGAAATGCTTAAACTGGCGAGGGCCTCACCAGTCAAATGCCAGAAGTTTTTCAGGCATACCAGCCGTAACGCGGCAACCCAATGTGCTGTCCTTTTCCCTGTCCGCAGGGTTCACCAGAACAGGTCATATTTCCCGCCTATTACGACTCTCAACATCGGCCCTTACCGCCAGACAGGACTCAAGCATCCGTTGTTGGCGAACATCCAAAGCGCGGCAGGCCGTGCAACAAGTCTGGCGGTTTTGTGAATTATTTTGCAGTTTCGCCATCTATTTTCTCCTAGCAGGCAAGTATCTCAATGCGGCAAAACAGTTTTGCCAACACCTTGGACATATTGAGACATAAAAACAGCCTTATGTTGACATAAAAAAAATTAAGGGCTATCATATACCCGGAGGTGTTGACAAGCTATGGATACTGCAAAGCTGCGCCTGAGACTGCAAAACGGCATGGAATTTGAAGCCGAGGGAGACAGAAATTTTATTCAAACGCAGAAAGAAGCCTTTCTGGAGCTAGCCAAAACAGCGCCTTCCCGGACAGAACAATATCCGGCCAGGCAGCATACCGGAAACACCCAGTGGAATAATCTTATAGACACAAGCGGCGGGATACCGTTTCTGAAAGCCAAACCAGCGCAGCTAACAGCCGCAAACGCCGCGCTTTTGATACTTGCCGCATGGGCAGAAACCATAACCGACAGCCCCATGGAAGCGCTAAAACTGGCCAAAGCCATGAAAAAATCCGGCTACACCAAGGGTCGACTGGACAGAATTTTGGCAGATGAAATAGCACACCGGCTAGCACTATCAGCAGGCACAAAGAGAGCCCGGAACTATACCCTTTCACCGGAAGGCCTTGCCAGAGCAACGGCAATCGCATCAGGCCTGAAATAACCGGAGAAGCACCCCCGAAACACCGAAAAGGCAGCCAGAACCCCATTTGTTCCTATTGTCCCGTAACTTACGATAAGATACATTATGTTAACTTACATGGAACAACGCAATCATGCCCCGACCCATCAACCCATTTCACATAAAGCAGAATTTCGCTTATAGCACAATAAGAATTTCATGTTTTATGATAAGTATTATTAGATTTTCATAATTAGCAATGGGATGAAATGAAATGTTTTGACAATTTTGGCTATAATTTCATGAAATCCATTTTTTTTTAGTTTTGAGAATTTCGCAACAGTACCGCAAACCACCCGACAAAGCAAATTCCGCTTAAAATGCGCCAGGAGCATTTTCACCATGTAACGATATGGTTAGAAATTATCCCGAAATTTGGAATTTTTTAAAATTCCTAAAATGCAGACCCACTAAATGCTGACACCCCAACCCTCACGAAAAACCCATCAAAGGCATTTTGATAGGGCACCCGTGCAATATCATAAAAAGTTGTATTTTCTCAAAAGACTGTTTTGCACTCACAAAACCGCCACAAAACCATATTCCCCGCAACACCACAAAAAAAATTAAGGCATAAAAAAATTGTTTCACAAAAAAACCATCAAAAGCACTTCTGCCCCAAATGTCGCATCTTTCAAAAATTGTCTAATTTATGATTTCACAAAAAACTTCATAAAACAGCGTTAGGGCAATCTGCCGATGAAAACACACTCCATATGTTTGGCTCGATTGGCAAAACGTTTTAAGGAAATACTGTTGCGCACCGCTCTCAAACACCATAAAGCCCAACTTGTGCCAGAAACGCTAAAATATGCCGTTTTTTCCAGTTTTTATGTCCCCCCCTCGGTATAATAGCTCTTCGGCAAAGTAAGCAGGGTTCGGCGCACACACTCTTACTGACCTTTCCCTGTTAGCCTCAATGCCAGGAACTTAAGAGCCGTTTGTATTGGAGGAATAGGCGTTTTGATGTGTTGTATGAAATGGTGAAAGCTGCCCCGATGCGATAATTGTGTTTTCACTGCCCGTCGGACACGGCAATCGCCGATATTGCTGGCGTGGTAAATGTAAAATGGGCAGTTCCGTCTGTCACGACGAGAAATCGGCTTAAGTTCCTGGCATTGCTGTTAGCCTGAATGTTTCAGTTGGATTGCGGAATTCGGCGAAAAATCGCTTCATCCTGCCTTCACAAAATTATCCTTTCGTGCAATACAGTGGTCGGGTTTGTCTAGACCAATTTCAGGCGCTTGTTAAGGTGATGAATTTCTCCCGTCCTGCGAACCTGCTTTCCTCCGTGTTGTGTGTCATCCCGAAATAGACCTCCTCCGGTTTCCTGTACCCCAATCCCTGATGATACCGCGCGGTGTTGTAAAATTCTAAATACCGTGTAAGCCCCTCCTTGTCCTCCGGTATCGTCCGGTAGCCGTTCAAAAATATATCCTCGTACTTCACCAACCGCCACAGCCGCTCGACGAACACATTGTCCAGCGCGCGCCCTCTGCCGTCCATGCTTATCGATATGCCGCGCCGCGTCAGCGCGCCGATAAATTCCGCGCTTGTGAACTGCGCGCCCTGGTCGCTGTTGAATATCTCCGGCGCGCCGTAGCGCCCTAACGCCTCCTCCAGCGCGTCGATGCAAAACCCGCACTCCAAAGTGTTCTAGAGCCGCCAACTCAGCACGAACCGGCTGTGCCAGTCGATAACCGCCGTCAGATACGCGAATCCATGCGCCAGACGGACATATATGATATCCGCGGTCCAGACCTGATTGGGCCGCGTTATCTCAAGGCCGCGCAGCAGGTATGGATATATTCTGTGCGCGGGATTGGGCATGGACAAGTTCCTCGTCGGGAAAATGGCCGTTATCCCCATGCGGCGCAGCAGCGCGCGCGTATGGTCCCGCCCGACGGCATAGCCGCAGCCCTTCAAATGCTCCGTCATCCGGCGCACACCGTAGAACGGGGTGTCGGTATACTGCTCGTCGAGAAGCCGCATCAGCGTAATGTCGCGCGGCTTCGGTTCCGCCGGTTTGTAATGCAGCGTCGACCAGCTTATGCCCAAAAGCCGCGCCTGCTGGCGCATGCTCAGCGGACCGTCGTCGTCAAAGAGCTTTTTGCGCGCCTCTAGCCTGAAAGTTTCAGTTGGCGCGAGGACCGAGGCGAAAAAGCGCAAAATAATGCCGGACAAAATAAATAGATGTGAGCATTTTGATGAACCGGAAAAGCCGAGGATGGGAGTTGAACCCACAACCTACGGTTTACAAAACCGTTGCTCTACCAGTTGAGCTACCTCGGCACAAAACTGCGTTTGTATTGTAGATACTACCATTTTCAACCGGCGCTGGTAAAACTTTCCGCCCCGCCGGTGTCCATATAGGTGTCCATCCAGAGTCCAGCCGCGCCATATTGTCCCGCAAATGGCTGTTGGAGAGGTGCGCGTAGCGTTGCGTCATAACCGGCGTAGAATGCCCCAGGATGCATTGAAGCGCGGGTAAGTTACCTGTGCGCATAATGAAATGGCTGGCGAACGTATGCCGCAAATCGTGAAAACGGAAGCCGCTTATTTCAGCCTTTTGCAGGGCCTTGTCAAAACAGCGACGCAGCGTGATTATCGGAAGGTCAAAGACACGCTCGCTGGTATGCGGCATTTCAGACAGCAGGGCATATAGTTTTTCAATTATCGGGATTTCGCGCGCCTTGCCGGATTTTGTTTCAGTCAGATATATAAGCCGCTGGTTAAAGTCCACATCAAGCCATTTCAGATTCAGGATTTCCCCGCGGCGCATTCCCGTTGTCAGGGCGCAAACTATAATTGGTAATATCCTTGAATCGCAAACCAGCAAGAGTTTGCGTATCTCATGCTCGCTCAAATAGCGGAGCCTGTGCGGATTTTCCTTCTCTAACCGGGCAATGCTGCCGGGGTTTTCACCATGAAACAGTTTCCAGTCCTTCGCCCGGTTGAACACAGCCCGCAAAACCGCATGATACCGGTTGGCGGTTGCCGTGCTGGCGTTTTGCTTGACCGTGTTGCGCATCTCCTGCACCATTAGCGGCGTTATATCCACCAGCCTGCGGTTGCCGAACATGGAGACCAGCTTGGCAAGTCGCAATTTCATGCTGTGGCCGGACTTCTTGTATTTGGCATGCTGCTCCCAAAAAGTGTTTGCCGCCTCCGCAAAAGTAATAGGGATGCTTTTGCGTTCCGGGAAGAATTTCCCTTCGGCGACTTCGGACTTGCGCTTGGCCAGCACATCCTCGGCAAGCCGGTGGCTTGGGCCGACGCGTTCGCGCATACGCTGTCCATTCGCGTAATAGTCAATCCACCACACGTTTTGCCGTCTGAAAATGCCCATGACACACCTTAGATTAACGGTCCATAATCATCAATAGCAGAAAGCTCAAGAAGCAGCGCTTTCCCGCTGGGCGCTAATCCAACGGTCTATCGCGTCTTTCTCGAATCTAAGCGCCCGCCCTATATGCACCACGCATTCCGGCGGGATTTTCTTCATGCATACCATCGTGTACAGGCTTCCTTTCGAGATGCTCAAATATGCCGACAGTTCAACTATATTCAACAGTCGTTTTTCCATATAAGTTTGTCCTCCACTTGTTGCGAACTTCATTGTAAGGTCGCCATCCTATGCCTTCATAGGAGGTTTTCAGCGTATGGCGCGTTTCACGCATAAGGCGACGCCTGTTTCTCTCGGCATAGCTTTTTGCCTCCTGCTCATTCATACGACAATGCGCGGAAAACTGTCGGATGGCACATGATTGCCGACGGGGAACAAACCTCCGTTATTCCTCCGTGATTTAAGAAAGCCGCGTTTAACGCCAAAATAGGGATAGGGCTGAAGACACTTCCGAACCTTGGTTCGGAGGTGGCGACGATGCGTTCTTCAGCCCTGCGGTATGGCGGTGCGTTTGACAATTGGGAGGTGGCGGTAGCCAAAAATGTGGCGCGCGGTTTCCTGGAACAATGGAAGTGTCTTCAGCCCGAAGACTTTGATGACCTGACTCAGGAAGCCCTACTGCATTGGCTGCAAAAAAGAAACAAGTATCGCGCCGACAAAAATTGCAAAAAAACCACTTTCATGGCGCGGGTGGTGAAAAACAAGCTGCGCGATATACTCAAAGCCAGATATGCGCGAAAACGCAGGCCGCAATCCGGGCAGGAACTGCGCCTGTCCCTCCTTGCCTCGGAAGATGAAGACGACAGCGCAGCGCTGGAAAACACCGTCGAAGATATCGCTGCGGCACGGCGGTTAACCGGCATTGAACTCAAGTTGGACATGGCGACAATGACCGGCAAGCTTTCGCCGCGCCAGCGTTTGCTCTGCAAAATGCTTGCGGGCGGGGTATCTATGGCGGAGGCCAGCCGCCATCTCGGCATACCGCGCGCTACGCTCTATGAAGAGCGGGACCGAATACAGTCCATCTTGTTCGCCGAAGGCGTCGGCGATTATGCGAATTAACCGACACTTTGACGCCGCTTGTCGTATGCACTGGGGAAGTCAAACCCTGCAAACGGAGGCGGTATGAAGGATATTTATATTTTCCATCTGGGCAAAGGCGCAGCGCCCGAGTACGCCGAGGCACAGATGATACTTGCCGTGGTGGCGGTGGAGTGTCTGCTGGGCAAGGCCGCTGTGCGCATAGGCGTGCGCTATGCGTTGAACCGCGGCAAGAACGCGATGGTGATTGAATCCACCAACGAGGCTGGCGAGGCGTTGGCGCGGGTATTCACCGGCTTTCTCATCCGCGTTTTCGGAGAGACAGCGTTCAAAGTTGAACATACCAGTATCGCGCCCAAGGCAGGTGCGGCGTGATACTGCGCGAACGACAGAGGACATTTGTTGAGCGCAGCGTCGCGGCCTTGCGGGAACGCGGTAACACGCTGGGCATTGCGCCTACCGGCGCGGGCAAGAGCGTCATGCTTGCGTCTGTCGTCGGCAAGTTGGCGGAGCGGGACGGAGCGCGGGCTTGCGTTTTGGCGCATCGCGATGAAATCACGGCGCAGAACATGGACAAGTTCCGCAGGGTAAATCCGGAAATGGCTGTTTCCGTCGTGGATTCGCGCGGGAAATCATGGTCCGGCAATGCGGTGTTCGCTATGGCACAAACGCTGGTCCGCGAGCGTAACCTTGAACAATTGCCGCCGTTGGATTTGCTGGTCATTGACGAAGCTCATCATGCACGCGCGGAAAGCTACCTGCGAATTATTGAAGCTGCCAAGCGCCGAAATCCAGAACTGATGGTTTATGGCGTTACCGCAACGCCAAATCGCGGCGACGGCAAAAGCCTGCGCGACATCTTTGATAATTGCGCCGACCAGATTACCTTGTCCGAGCTTATCGCATCGGGGCAATTGGTTCGGCCCCGCACCTTCGTCATAGATATCGGTGTACAGGATGGACTGAAACATGTCCGGAGACTAGCCGACGATTACGATATGGCGGAAGTAGAGGCCATCATGGACCATACGCCGCTGACCGAGGCGGTCGTCCGCCACTGGCGCGAGAAAGCCGGTGACCGGCGCACGGTGGTGTTTTGTTCGACAGTGGCGCACGCGACGCATGTAGCGGGAGCGTTTGTCGCGGCGGGCGTGAAAGCCGAATTCATTACCGGCGAAACTTCCGACAATGACCGTGCGCAAATATTCCATCGGCTTGATACCGGCGAAACGCAGGTGCTGGTCAATGTCGCCGTAGCAACGGAAGGCTGGGATTGTCCGCCGGTGTCTTGCGTCGTGCTTCTCAGACCATGTTCGCATAAGAGCGTGATGATTCAGATGATAGGTCGTGGCCTTCGCAAGCTGGAACCTGACCGCTATCCTGGACTGGTAAAGACGGACTGCGTGGTGCTGGATTTCGGGACATCGGCAATCATGCATGGCTCTTTGGAGCAGGCCGTAGACCTTGAAACCGCCGAGCATCTAAAAAACCATGAAGCCCCGATAAAAACTTGTCCCGGTTGCAAAGCAGAAGTTCCGGCGGCAAGCCGTGAATGTCCGTTCTGCGGTTATGAATTCATGGCAAAGGATGAGACCAAGCCTGAACTTGGCGACTTTGCTATGGCGGAGCTGGACCTGCTCAAGCGTTCGCCGTTTAAGTGGTGCAACATCAAAGATGATGGGGCGGCTGTCATTGCCACGGGTTTTGAGGCATGGGGCGGCATATTCCGGCAAGGCGAGCGGTGGTGCGCGCTTGGCGGCATGAACAAAAGCCCGGCAAAGCTGCTCTGTGTCGGTGAAAGGACGGCCTGCCTTGCTTCGGCGGATGACTGGCTCCGTCTTAACGAAACTGAAAATACTGCACATAAATCCCGCCGATGGCTGCATCAGCCACCGACGGAAAAGCAAATATCCCACCTGCCGCAAGATTGCAAAACATTCCCGCAGACGCGCTATGAGGCCGCCTGTCTGCTATCGCACAAATTCAACCGGCAGAGCATTCAGCAAGTTTTGAGGAGGGTATCATGATGCTGGAACGCGCATTGGCTTACGCGGATTTGGGCTGGGCGGTGTTCCCGCTTTTGCCGAACAGCAAAGAGCCGCTTACTAAACATGGTTTCAAGGATGCGAGCAAGGACCCTGCCGTCATAAAACGCTGGTGGATGGAACATCCGTCGGCAAACATCGGCATAGCAACCGGCGTTATCTCGAACCTTGTCATTGTTGATGTGGACGTCAAAAACGGCGCGAAGGGTTTTGAATCGTTGGCAATACTTGGAAAACTGCCGACCACGCTTGCAGTCCAGACACCAAGCGGCGGGCAGCACCTGTACCATGTGGTCCCCGGCCCGCTGCGCTGCCGGATAGGGCTGCTTCCGGGCATAGACATCAAGGCCGATGGCGGTTATGTGGTGGCCCCCGGCTCAACGATAGACGGCAAAGCCTATGAATGGATTGACGCCGAAGCACATTTGGTTATGCTGCCGGATACGATAACCAAACTTATGTCCGCAAAAAAGCCAGCAAAATCGCTCAACACGGGCGAGCCGATTACCGAGGGCAAGCGCAACGATACGTTGGCGAGCATTGCGGGCAGTATGCGGCGGCGCAACAAAGGGCTGGCCGAAATAGTCGCCGAGCTTAAAGATGTAAATGCCAAGCGTTGTCAGCCGCCGTTGCCCGATAGCGAAGTAGAAACCATAGCCAGAAGCATTTGCAATTATTCGGCTGGCGTGGCGGAGCAGGACGAAGACATCCGTCCGCCGGGCTTCACGGATGACGCTTTGGCGCTTGAGTTTACCGAACGCTACGCCGAGGATTGGCGTTATGTGGCTGCTTGGGGTTATTGGCTGCATTGGGACGGAAATTGTTGGCGCAGGGAAAACACGCTCAGGGCTTATGACTTGGCCCGGCTTGTCTGCCGGGGAGCGGCGGCGCGTTGTAACAAAGCAAAGATAGCGGCAAAACTTGCCAGCGCAAACACTGTGGCGGCAGTGGAACGGCTTACCCGCGCGGACAGGCGTCATGCCGCAACCACCGACCAATGGGACCGCGACCCTTGGCTGCTGAACACAAGATCCGGCGTTGCGGATTTGCGCACAGGCCAAACGCGCACGCACGGTCGGCTGGATTATATGACCAAGCTGACCGCCGCAGGCATCGCAGATGAACAGGCGAAACCTGAACGCTGGTTGGCGTTCCTGAACGATGTCACCGACGGCGATACAGAGTTGCAACGTTATCTGGCACGGATGGCGGGTTACGCATTGACAGGCGTAACCACTGATCACGCGCTGTTCTTTCTGTATGGTACCGGCGCGAACGGCAAATCGGTATTTTTGAACACGCTGGCTGCTGTGCTTGGCGATTACGCAACCAACGCGCCGATGGATACTTTCATGGAAACGCGCACGGATAAGCACCCCACCGATTTGGCGGGGCTTCGCGGCGCAAGACTGGTGACTTCCATAGAAGTGGAAAAGGGGCGGCGCTGGGCGGAAGCCAAAATAAAATCGCTGACCGGCGGCGACAAGATATCCGCGCGGTTCATGCGGCAGGATTTCTTTGACTACAAGCCGCAGTTCAAGCTGCTTGTCGCGGGCAACAACAAACCGTCCATCCGCGATGTGGATGAAGCCATGCGACGACGGTTGCATCTTGTGCCGTTCACCGTAACCATCCCTGCCGAGAAGCGTAATCATGCGTTGCCGGAACAGTTGCTTGAGGAATGCGACGGCATCCTGCGTTGGGCTATAGATGGGTGCCTTGAGTGGCAGCGCATCGGGCTTAATCCGCCGCCTTGCGTATTATCCGCCACCGAAGAGTATCTGGAGTCCGAGGATGCTCTGGGCCGCTGGATTGCTGAGGAATGCTTTCAAAATCCTAGGGCAAAAGAAGGAAGCGATGCGCTTTACCAGTCTTGGAAGGCATGGTGCGAAAAGAACGGAGAATACCTTCCTTCGCTGCGCAAGTTCTCGGATGAGCTGCATAAACGCGGGTTCAAGCGGGCGCGCTCGGAACGCCAACGGTTCTTTCAGGGCATAGCGCTAAATGGCACGAAAGTGCAGGAGGACCTGCTATGAAAAAAGCTGGTTTACCAATACAGGCTGACGCACCTGACGCATGCTTACGAAACACCCGTTACGCGCGCGCGTCACGCGCCCGCGCATACGGCCTATATGTAACGCTGCGTCAGCTGCGTCATTGTATTGTGGAAACACTTTGGCACGGGCAAGGCGCCCCCCCGGCATACAAGCAGGAAAACATGGAACATCAGCGCGAATTATCGCATTTGGGGGTAGGCCTATCAAATCCTCCCAGCTTTTCCTCCCAGCTTTTCGATTATAGACCGCGCTAGGCCCACGCGCACGCGCGTGCAAAATTCGCATAGGGGGGTGGGCTTATTACATTCGCCCGCGCGTTCGGGGAACTACGACGGAATAACGCAAATTTAACGGGAGATAGCATATGAGAGGCAGAAAACCAAAGCCCACGGCGTTGAAAATCCTGCACGGCACGCAGAAATGCAGGATTAATTGGCGTGAGCCGAAACCCGTCGGCCCCATCGGTGAGCCGCCGGATTGGCTGGACGATGTTTCTAAGAATTACTGGCGCGGCATAGTGGCTGCGATGGGCAAGACATTCACAGCCGCCGACCGTGGCGCGTTTGAAATGCTCTGCAAATCTTATTCCCGTTGGAAACAGATGGAAAAAGAGCTGGAAGCCAAAGGTACGACTTATTATCCCTTCGGCGTGCGCGAGTTTGTTATCGGCGGTGTAACCAAGCTGGTAGGCGAAACCCGCCCGCGCCCGCAGGTAGCAATCATGCGGCTGTATTACAAGCAATACTGCCAACTGTGCGCCGAGTTCGGCATCACGCCTTCCGCGCGGACAAGGCTTGTCGGCCCCGGTACATTTGTAGGCGAGGACAATATTCAAGACGAACAATTCGGAGAGGACTTATGACAAAACAGGAAATGCAGGAACATTTGAAAACGCTGGGCTTAAAAAAAACCTTCAAGCCCTATGCCGAACCGGAAACCGGCACGTTAATGCTAGCGACAAGACATCCGGCGCAAATCGTGGACGGGCTGTTGCGCGGCATTGAAATCTGCCTGCAGGGCAAACTGTTTCGTGTGTGGACAGCGCGCAAACGGCTGGCGAACACGCTGGCAAAACAGCATAACCTGCGCGTTCGCCTTCTGGACCGCGAGGCAGAGCTGTGGGTTCCGGTAGAACTGGCGGACGCATTATTCTCACGATTTGGTGCAAAAATCAAAAAAGCTTGCTCCATGAGCCAAGAACAACTGCAAGCACATTGCGCTAAAATGCGTTTGGCGCATAAAATCCCTTTGTAGAAAGCACTTTCAGCCCGCCAAATTGCGCGGCAAGGGGTAGATAGCCTAACCGAGAATTGTCTGTCGCAAAGTATGTGTTTATCGCGTAATGTGCGGCAAAGTGCATAACCATTTACAAAGTTATTGGAAGAGCGAAAGCTATTCATGCTTATTCCTCGTCAGAAATGCAGCCATTTTGCCACAGGCAGCTTAGCGAAATTCAGGGCACCCCCCTATGTGAATTATGGACGCGTTTGCGCGTGGGCCGGGGACGGTCTAGAGGCAAAAAGCCCAGAGGAATGATCCCGGCTACGGGCTGTTGCCAATCCATTAAGGTTTTCTTACTCGGTGGGACCAGCTTGGGTACGGATGGTAGTCCCGCTCGTCAAATGTGCCAATCCATTAAGGTTTTCTTACTCGGTGGGACACCAGCGTCGGGGAATCGCCCACGTCAAGGGCGGTGTGCCAATCCATTAAGGTTTTCTTACTCGGTGGGACTCACGGCGTTATTTTTCGCAATTGCGTGGGTTGTAAGTGCCAATCCATTAAGGTTTTCTTACTCGGTGGGACGGGGATAAGCTGCACCTCGGACGGCAGAGCCGAAACGTCGTGCCAATCCATTAAGGTTTTCTTACTCGGTGGGACTTGTTGACGGTATGTTAAGCGAGGCAGCGAGAGTATTGTGCCAATCCATTAAGGTTTTCTTACTCGGTGGGACATATCTTGGGGCCAATTAAACTCAACATATTTTAATACGTGCCAATCCATTAAGGTTTTCTTACTCGGTGGGACTATTATTTTCCGCATTGAGATTTACCAGAGGATAAGTGCCAATCCATTAAGGTTTTCTTACTCGGTGGGACTTCTCGTTGTATTTGTTGAATTCTTTTGGGGAAACCAGTGCCAATCCATTAAGGTTTTCTTACTCGGTGGGACTAGACACAGAAAACGAGGCTATTACCGTCTACATGGGTGCCAATCCATTAAGGTTTTCTTACTCGGTGGGACTAAAAATGTTCTATATGTGACAATAGAAAACGAAAAAGGTGCCAATCCATTAAGGTTTTCTTACTCGGTGGGACTGCGGAACTGGCGTATAGCCGGTATCCGCCTCAAATAGTGCCAATCCATTAAGGTTTTCTTACTCGGTGGGACTTGTCGTATCCCGGACATTTCCAGCAGACGATGTTTGTGCCAATCCATTAAGGTTTTCTTACTCGGTGGGACCGCACTTTTTTTGGTTTTGAAGAGCCCGACGGGCAGGTGTTATCAAAAAGCCCTGTTTGCGAGCACCGCTATCTCCTGCTCTTCAAAAGCT